>JAGCVH010000036.1 GCA_017962495.1 Bacteroidaceae bacterium | reverse complement strand
TCAGCCTCATTCAAGGCTTTGAAATAAACAAAGATGATGGTTTTATAAACATAAAAAAGGAGTCACGATTCTTCGTAACTCCTTTTGTTTCAGTGTGGACCAGGTAGGGCTTGAACCTACGACCTCCAGATTATGAGTCTGTTGCTCTAACCAACTGAGCTACAAGTCCAGTGCTTACCTCTATGGGTTTAGCGGGTGCAAAGGTAATAAATTAAATTGAGAATTGAAAATTGAGAATTAAAAATTTTTGTATCTTTGCAAAGAAATGAGAGAACAAGCACAAAAAGGCGAGGCAAGAGTGGCTTCCATCGGCTTCTTTGATGGAGTGCACCGTGGACATCTTTACCTGATTCGGCAGTTGCAGGATGAGGCAATGAAGAGGGGGTTGCCTTCGATGTTGGTGACCTTTGATCGCCATCCTCGAACGGTGGTTTCTCCCAATCATGTGCCTGTGTTACTGACCACATTGGAGGAGAAGGAACAACTGCTTCGACAGACGGGTGTGGATGAGATTGTTGTCCTGCCTTTTACCTATGAACTGAGTCGATTGTCGGCTCGGGAGTTCATGGAACAAGTGCTTCGGAAGGAGTTGAACGTACGGGTGTTGATTCTAGGTTATGATCATGTCTTCGGACACGGTGGCGGTTCGCTTAACGATTATATGCGTTGGGGTGAGGAGACTGGTATCGAGGTGGTTCGTGCTTGCGAACTGGCCGATACGATGGTAAGCAGTAGCAAGTGTCGTCGAATGTTGGAACAGGGAGATGTGAATGGTGCTCGAGAGATGCTCGGTCGTTCGTATGCGTTAAGTGGAGAGGTCGTTCGCGGATTCCATGTAGGCCATGAGTTGGGATTCCCAACAGCCAACATGCAACCCGATGCCGAAAAGTTGTTGCCAGCCAATGGTGCCTATGCTGTATGGGTGACTTTGGAGGATGGAACCCGTCATGGAGGCATGTTGAATATCGGCAATCGCCCCACCATAGGCAATGGTGAGGCGTTATCGGTGGAGGTGAACTTGATGGACTATGAAGGCGATTTGTATGGTCAGCGAATTACCGTGACATTTGAACATCGCTTGCGCGATGAGCAACGCTTTGCCTCCCGTGATGAGTTGATGGACCAACTTGCTCAGGATGAGGCTCAGGCTCGACGCTTCTTGTTCCCTTCTTAATTCCTTTATTCTGCAAGAACAGTAAACTCTGCGCCACTGGCGTAGTCTGCTCCATTCTGACTCGACAGAGCCATGAAGCGGAGATATCGTGCGCGTTGAGGTGTGGCGAAGAGCACCTTTTGAATGTTTTTCGAGTGTGGGAACTCGCCTTCGCAGACGGGCTGACTCCACGTTTTGCCATCCGTTGACAGCATGACACGATAGCCCTTGATGTCACCATTTGTACCGCCGTCCTGACGAGGCAGATAGGTGAAACCCTTTATCGTCTTCTCCTCTTCGCAGTCGAAATCAACGGTGTGAGGATATTTTGTCACGGTGACTCCGTAGGCAGTATGCCAGATGGTTTCGGGTTTCCCATCTACCAACAATGTTGCCTTTTCACCCGGTTCTTCACTGCTGCAAGCCAAGATGCCTATAGGCACATTCTCCACTTTTTCAAATGTGCGTGAGAAGCGAATGTTAGGCGTTTCGGTGTGCCAGACAGTGATGGTTCCCCCCGAACGCATATCGATGGCCTCGCCTCCATAGACTTTACCTTTTAGTTTGCCGGCCTTTGCGCCAATGGGTTGTATGGCATAACTGACAGACTCTCCGTTAAACTCATTATACACGATTTGAGTTTCTCCCTTGGCGTCGCGCGTGATGACGAGCGGCAGGTCGCCACTGTGAATGACGGGAAAGTTGTTGTTGGAGATGGTGCGTGTGTCGGCTGTCGAAGTGGGTCGGATGAAGAAGCCAAAGGTGTAAGCATCGGCATAGACGCGATCGGGAGTCAACGGTCCACCTTGTCCACAACTGTTTCCTCCGAGAGCCGTCACTTTCGCATCGAGATGCACATAGACGCCATCGCTCTTTGGCAATTCGTGGGGGTGAGGCGCATAGGTCAGCTGGAGGTCGCTCCAGGGCAGAACGCTTGTGGACATGAAACCTGTGAGAGCTCCGAAAACGACGCCATGACCCGTATTGTCGGTGAGGCTAAGCCAATGAACGCCCTCTCGGTTACCCATATCCTGCGGTTTGGGGAAAGCCACGAACTGGTCCTTGACAGTAGTCTCATAGACATGTGGGAACATGCCACTCATGCGGTCGGCATAGTTATTCTGCGGACCACAGCCAAAGTAACTCATCTGGCCGCCTTCGTCCTCAAAGCGTGTGGGCAGTTTGACGAGATATCCGAGTCGAGGCAGTACGGCCTTCGGATTGGAACCCGTGATGGCACTCTCGCACTCAATGGTGCCGTCGGGATAGACGGTCCAGACGATGTTGCTCGTGAAGAAGAAGTCGGCAGGCTCGCCCTTGTCATTAATGGTGTAGCGTCCACTGCTGCCACCACGAATCTCTCCCTTAGTGCCTCTGCTTTCCACCACATAGTTGAGCACCACAGCACCGTCCTTGCGGGTATAAACATTTCTACTGAGGGCTTTGTGACTGAGGTTGTGCAGTCCGTTCGGATACCACGACGAATAGAACCAGTTATCGTTGTCCACAGGAGCGCGCAGGGCATCGAGCACAGGACCACATCCAGGTTCGATAACGCCTTCCTCGCCCTCGTTATCACACGCCTCTCCTCCGTAGCCAAGATAGTGGATAGTGCCCTTGGCATCGTCGAAGGTAACGCGGAAAGTGGTCATGGTGTTCTTGCCTATGCGAGGCTGAATGACGGTCTTATGCTCACTCTCACTTTGACTGACGGAGAGGGTAGGCTGTCCTTTCTCTGCCGTAAAGATGGGCTTCACGTCGCCTGCACCCCACAGGCTTACCTGTTCGCTCATCTGCACATAGCCCTTCTCTGCCCAAGGCATATCATGACGCAGGAGGAATTCCACGCGCAAGTCGTAGCAATGGGCATCGATATTTTCTTCGTCAACGAAACGAATGGGAACAGTGATGGTCTCCGTCTTACGCGGACCGATAGGAGCCATTCCATGCTCGGGATCATTGGGTATGGTGGTGCGTCCCATGTCGAAACCATCGCGAACGACAACGACGCTAATGTCCACGTAGTCCAGCGGGATGAAGTAGTTCTTGTTCGTCACTTTCAGGCGCACCATCGTCGTTTTTTCGTTTCTGCTCCAGATGCTGTCCAGTTCCACACCCACGTTCTGATAGACGTGCTTCACGTCGAAGTATTCGGGTTTGGGTTCCAGATCGGGCAACATGACACCGTTCATGCAGAACATGCCGTCGTTGGGCCTGTCTCCGTGGTCACCGCCATAGCCGAAGTATCGGATTCCGTCAGGCGTATAGGTGTCGATGGCTTGGTCCACCCAGTCCCAGATGGCACCGCCACAGATGAAGTTCGAACTCTCGATGGCCTTCCAGTAATCGATGAGGTTTCCGCCTGCATTGCCCATCGAGTGGGCGTATTCGCTGATGTGGAAAGGATACTTGGGACCTCTTCCACCATTGGCGGCAAATTGCACCCAACCGACGCTTGGATACTGGTTTGACCCCATGTCCACGATGTCGTTGTTGCGTTCGTACTGCACAGGGCGGCTCTTGTCATATTCGCGTATGGCCTCGTAGGCAGCCTTGAAGTTATCGCCCGGACCAGCCTCGTTGCCCAGACTCCAGATGACGATGCTGGGATGGTTGATGTGGGCGTGTACGAGTTCCATCTCGCGAGCCACATGTGCTGGCTTCCATTCCTTGGGATGCGACAGCGAGGCTTCGCCATAGTAATATTCGTGGCTTTCGAGGTTGGTCTCATCCTCCAGGTAGATGCCGTACTTGTCACAAAGGTAGTACCAGTAAGGATGGCAGGAATAGTGTGAGTTACGCACATGATTGATGTTACCCCGCTTCATCAGCATCACCTCTTTCTCCATCTGTTCGCGCGTGATGGCATGACCGCGTGAAGGATTGTTCTCGTGACGATTGACGCCCTTCAGTTTCACGGGTTTGTCATTGACATAGAAGTAACGGCCTTCGCGATGGAATTCATCGTCCTCGGCTTTCGTGTCGCGGATTTCCACCTTGCGAATACCGAAGTACGTGCTGACACATTCCACGACCTCTCCCTTGCGGTTCAGCAGAGTGGCCACCAACACATAGCGATTGGGTTGTTCGGCACTCCAGGGACGCGCGTTGGGGATGAATATCTGTGAGTAGTTGTTTGCATTCTGCAGGGAAGCCACTGCGGGCTCTGTCTCGTCGGAGTACAGCTTCACGGGGAACACCTGATAGTTCAGGGTGTATTTGGGTAGTTTCTTCGCCAGGTTCACGGGCATCAGGTTGTGCAGTTGCTCTGCGGGCTTCTCCTTCAGGTGTCCGCGGATTTCGGCTTCAATGTTGATGATGCCAGTTCCGTCACCACTGAAAGCCGTGCGAACGGCCAAGTCGCGAATCTCCAACTGCGGGTTTGCCGTCAGGTAGGTCGAACGGAAGATGCCTGGCAGTCGGAACATGTCCTGAGCCTCGAGGAACGAGCCGTCGCTATTGCGGTACACCTCCACTGCCACCACGTTGTCGCCATAGGGATTCAGCCAGGGAGTGATGTTGAAGCGAGCCGTATTGCGGCTGTTCTTCGAGAATCCCACATAGTGACCGTTTATCCACAGGTAGAAGAACGAGTCCACACCATCGAAGTTGATGAAGACCTCGCGACCCTGCCATTTGGCGGGTATCTGGAAAGTGCGTCGGTACGACCCCACTTCGTTGCGATACTTAAAGGTGGTCCAGTCCGTTGGCGGAGTGCGCATCACGCCTCCACGCCAGTCGTCCACTGCCACGCGGTGCTGGAAGATGACCTTCTGATTGACGTAGATGGGTACGCCGTACTTCATCGTCCCATCCTTCTGCAAGCCCTGCACGTTCCAGTTTCCGGGCACTTCGATGTCGTCCCAGCCAGAGTCGTCGAACGATGTCTTCCAGAAGGTGGAGTCGCGTTTCGAGGGTTCGGGCACCCATCGGAACTTCCAGATTCCGTCGAGCGATTGATAGTAGGTCGAAGCCTCGGGAAGCACCTTCAATGCCTCCTCTTGCGTGGCAAACGAGAACATCCATGCCCGCGGTTGTTCCTTGTTCAGAGCCAGTCGCCCCGGCGATTGCCATTCCGTCCCGTCGGGAGCAGTAGGATTGGGGTTATATTCAAAACCTTCAAGCGTTGGTAACTGTGCCGATGCCGACAAGGCAAGTGCCAGAAAGAGTGTGGAAAAGACAGTTTTCATCATGACAAATAGGTTTTAGGCTCCAAAATTAAAAAAAAACATTGAACCATGCAACTTTGTGAAACAAAAAAGGGGTTACCCTCACGGGCAGCCCCTTTCTCGGTCAAAAAGCAATGGTTGTTTTATTAATTAAATGAAAAAGAGAATGTACTTATTGTGATATGATTTTAAGTGTATCAGTTTGCGAAGCGGGCAGTGCAGCCTCGGTCTGAGGCGAGAGCTCGGGCTGGTCGGTAAACAGTTCGATGGTGTCGGTCGTTTGTGCGGCCATCATCTGTTCGTTACCCGTCTGTCCTCCGCGAGGCTTGAATCCCTGCTGGGCAGCCATGCCTATGGTGAGCACGATGGCCACCACTGCTGCAGCGCGCCACAGCGGACGCAGGACTTCCGCCCAGTTTCTGCTGTTCAGGGCCACCACATGGGCTGTGGACCCCACCTTCTTCTCCTCTATGGCCTCCATCACGCGCTGATCGAAGTCGTCGCTCAGGTGTTCGTTGGCCATGCCTTCTTCGGCCTGGAACAGGCTGGCATAGGGGAGCAGTCGCGCTGGAATGTCTGACTGTGCGAAGAAGTTGCGCAGTATGGCTTCCTCCTCCAGAGTCGTCTGGCATTCCCAGTAGCGTTCCAGCAATTGTTCTATGTATTTGTAATCCATATTCTAAGTTCTAATAGCACCGTCCGAAATAATTCTTAATTTCTTCAGCGCTCTTATAGATGACGAATGACGAGACAAAAAGTTACAGGGAATCTCAAAAAAATTTCTATTCCCTGTGACATTTTTTCGCGACTCGGCAAAGCAAAACTTTGTTTTGCCCGACTTTCGTGCTTCCGTGTATGTGCTCGAACAAGTTCAAGCGCTCTCATTCTCTCATTCTTGCTCCTCTTTGTTACGCAAGCGAACAAGTTCGAGCACTCTCATTTTCTCATTTTCATGCGCCCTCTAACTTAAGAAAAATCTATTGCTAACGATAAAAAATGGCAACAACGTTTGGAATATCAAAAGTTATTTCTTAACTTTGTGGCATCAAAAGAGAGGAGGAATAAAAATGGATATTTACGCAATGACTGACGGCGCACTCATGAAACAAATCGGTAGCAAGATGAAAGAACTGCGCATCATCAACAGTATGAAGCAAAGCGAACTGGCATCCGCTTCAGGTGTTTCCGTGTTCACCATTAGCGCTGTCGAGAACGGCAAAGCGCCATCCCTGATGGTCATGATTCAGCTGTTGCGCGCCTTAGGACACTTAGACTATCTCGACCAGTTTTTCTGTGAGCGTCTGCCTAGTCCCGTCGCCTATGCCAAGATGCTGAACAAGAACAAGTTGCGCCAGCGCGTTAAGATTAGTGCGCAGGACCAAACCCCACCGATTCAAGTAGCTGAACCCGAATGGTAACACTCGCAAACATTAACATCTGGGGGCGAAAAGCCGCCACTATACTGTGGAACGACAACACCAAGAACATATCCTTCCTCATGACTCCCGATGGAAAGTGGCAACTCTCACCCGCCTACGACGTGACTTGGGCCTACAATCCGATGGGAGAATGGACGTCGCAGCACCAGATGTCCATCAATGGAAAATGGACGGGTATCACTCGCGCCGATCTCATAGCAGTTGCGAGCAGCATGCATATTAACCGACCCGACGACATCATCGAACAGGTTCTGGATGCCGTCGCCGCTTGGCCTGAGGCTGCACGCAAGGCCGAAATTCCAGACGACACCATGCGTGCAATTCAGCAAACTCACACCTTCATTTGAGTTGCCTGGCTGCATTTACTTCCCAATATAACTTTTGAAATATCTATTGTAAAGTACTAATATACTCGATTACAATAGATAAACCACAGGTTATTTTTGTGTCTTTGTCAGGGATTTGTGATGGAGGTGGAGCAAGTTATCGGACGCAAGCGGCTGGATTTTTGTATGAAAAGTCAACCAACAGGAATAATACGTTAGAATCTTAGCCATATTGTCTGCTGTATTACAAACTTTGCGTGCAAAGTTACAACTTTCCACCAATTACAGATAACTTGCCATATTAGATAAGGTGATGAACCGCCCTTTCCCTATCCCATTTGTTGAATCTCGTTTAGATAGAAGAACGCCTCAGGATGTGTCTTTTTAAGTTTGTTGAGTTTGGTGGGCATAGGGAGTTGAAGAGTCTGTGATGCTAACGTACCTATATCATCAGGTGTATAGTGTAGTATCTCGTTAATCCCCTTCTCCAAAAGTCGGCTGAGGTAAGCCACTTTGGCAGCATTGATGATGGCAGAATCCAAGGTGTACTTCTCGCTGTGAATGAAATTGCCAATACGACTAATACCATCTTGCAGGAGTTTGTACTCATCTGGATTCGCCAAACCGCGCATACAGATGGTGATGGCCGTCTGGTAGATGTCGTCAAGCACCTGTTGAATGTCATCTGATGGCAAGTTGCGATACTGCAGTTCAACCTTTGTAAATTTTTGAAAGGTCTGGCGGGTGACGGTCAGGTCGTTCGTGATGTCGAACAGCGAGGCTACGTCAAAGAGCTGCTTGATAATCTCCATCATACACTTCTTTTGGCCTTTGAAGAATGGAATGCCTGTCGTGTGCGGAGCGAAAGCCGTCAGTTTGTCGCCCAACAAATCCTCATGACTCGGTAGACTGACAGTGACAAGAGGCTCGTCGGTAATCAGCAACGGACTCTGTATGGGTAGCGACACAATCTGGTAATAGTGTGTTTCCTCGAAGAGCACGTCAAGCAGTATCTTGTCCTGTCCACCCTTACCCGGATAGCTTACTTCGTAGTAGAACTTAGCGTGTTGCTTTGGTACATCTGTGCGTGAAACGCGCTCTACGAGTTCCACTTTGCCAAAACCGTATTCTTCGGCATACTGGCTGAGATATTCCTCTATAACGGTTCCTGGAGGACAGATGATGTCAATGTCTATTGACAATCGTTTGCTGGTGTTCAGGTGGAGCATCAGCGAACTGCCGCCCTTGAAGATGAAAGGACAGCCAGAGCGAGCCAGTGCTTCAAGCAGCGAAAAGGCACGGATGGTCTTTTCAACCAATGCAATGTCGTGGACACCTATTTGGTGTGCGGTTTCGGTTATCCACTCAAGGCTTCTACTCTTGGGATTGATCATGGTCTATCGTGTATATGATATGTTCAACTTTCTCTTTCCTGTTGCGGCGGGAGGCATACCTTATCAGTTTACTCATGTTGACATGATTCCTCTCACGCGCATACTCGTATATATAGTATATCTCGGAACCGCTGGCGAACAGCAGTTCGTTGTCGCCAATGGCATCCACAAGGATTTTCTCTATACGCGGCACTTGGCAGCCATCCACGATGGTCAACGGCGACTGACCTATCAGCTGGCGTACCACGATGGCATCAGTCCCCGTTAGGTAGCGGTCGCAGTCTATGGGGGACGGCGACAGTAGGATGTTTCTGCCAAGTTCCATTTCCTGCAATGCATGGAATACAGTCTCCATACCGTCTTTCTCCACATCTACGAAAACATAGCCGATGTCTGGCACATGGAGCATGAACGAAGCAAGCACCCGTGGACTCCAGATGCACATATCAAGGAGTGGAAGCATCTGCTTTAGCCTCAAATAGATGTCCTTCTCTGTCTCTGATGGCTGATACACGAATTCTGGCAGACTGTCAAGAGTCAGTTCATACACACCGTGACCAACCCTACGGAGCAAGCCAGATGCAAGCATCCGGTTAATCTGGAGGGATAGCGCACTGCCTTTGATGCCCGTCTGCTGGCGGGCAACTTCACGCAACAGGTCTTTCCGATGGAAGGTACCACCTTGTGCCACTGCGTAATTTAATATAGCTTCCGTTGCTGTCATAGATCTGTTTACCGCTGCAAATTTATATCTTTTTTGTCAAACATCAAAGTATTTTGCCAAGAAAGAAACAATTTAACTACTTTTTTAACATAATTACGAGTGTGTTCTGACTAAATATATTTTTCATTTTCACTTTCCCTCTTTCACCCTTCGGGGAGTTAGTGAGGCCTCCCTCTCCTTTGGAGAGGACTGGGGAGAGGTCGTAGATTGGGTTGAGCGAAGCCCATTTTCTTCGATGAAATGGGCACTTTTGTAAAGTACAACATCATTTAGATCTGGCGGGAAGACACACTCAAATTACAGATTACAGATTACAGTTTTCTTACGAGCCATTCACCTCTCAGTTGTACTGCTGCTCAACACACTTTACTTATAATTTATAACTTAT
>JAGCVH010000035.1 GCA_017962495.1 Bacteroidaceae bacterium | reverse complement strand
GGTTTGTTGGGGTCATAGACAGGAGCTTGTATCTCAAACTTGCGAATCTCCTTGCGCATCAGTCGGGCAAACTTGTTGTTTACCGTATGCCCTGGTCGTGTGGCGATGATGCGTCCCTTCAATGGACGACCAATTAGTGCCATATCACCGATGATATCGAGCAATTTGTGACGTGCAGGTTCGTTGTCCCACACCAAAGGCTTATGTTGGATATAGCCCAATACGTTGGCATCGTGATGCTCGGCACCAGTCTTGTCACATAGCTTGTCGAGAGCTTCCTGAGTGGTCTGACGTTCATAGATGACGATGGCGTTGTCCAAGTCGCCACCCTTCACCAGACCTGCCATCAGCAAGGGCTCAATCTCACGTACGAAGACGAAGGTGCGTGCGGCTGCAATCTCCTTTTCGAAGTCACCCATATTGTCCAAAGTTGCAAACTGACTGCTTATGAACTTCGACTGAAAGTCAATCATCGTAGTAATGGAGAAGTCTTCATCGGGCAGCAATGTGATGCACGAACCAGAGTTTTCGTCTTTAATCTCAATCTTACGTGTGATGATATAGTAGTTTTTCTGTGCCTCTTGCTCTTTCAGACCAATGCGTTGTATTTCCTTTACATATAGTTCTGCGCTGCCATCCAGGATAGGAAACTCAGGTCCATTAACTTGTATAAGCACATTGTCCACGCCTAAAGCATAAAGGGCAGCCATACCATGTTCTATGGTGCTCACCTTCACGTCATTCTTTCCGAGCACGGTGCCTCGTGTGGTTTCTACCACATTCTCTGCTACCGCTTCGATGATGGGTTGGTCTGGTAAGTCGATACGCTGAATCTTGTATCCGTGATTCTCTGGGGCAGGGTTGAAGGTCACGGTGAGGTTCAATCCTGTGTGCAAGCCTTTTCCACTCAGTGAAAAGCTACTGCCCAATGTATGTTGCTTGTCTGTCATAGTCTAATCCTTGATTTCTAATCTCTTCTTTAGTTCTGCAATCTCCTTTTCCATTTGATAGATTTGCTTGCTCAAGTCGGGCAACTTCTTGAATACCACGCTTGAACGCCAGAATGCATTGTAATCGATGGCGGGGTAACCCATAATGGTGGTTCCTTCCTTCTTTACGCTGTTGGGAATGCCCGACTGAGCGCCCACATTTGTTCTATTGGCAATGGTCGCATGACCCGCAATGCCCACTTGTCCGCCAAACATGCACCAGTCGCCGACCTTCGTGCTACCAGCCACACCTGTTTGTGAACTCATCACTGTGTGCGAGCCGATGTCGTCGTTGTGGGCAATCTGCACGAGATTGTCGAGTTTCACGCCCTTGCGCACATAGGTGCTGCCCATTGTGGAGCGGTCCACACAAGTGTTGGCGCCAATCTCCACATTGTCCTCGATGGTGACGATGCCGATTTGTGGAATCTTCTCGTATCCGTCGGGGGTGGGGGCAAAGCCGAAGCCATCGGCACCAATCACACAACCTGCGTGCAGGATGCAGTTTTGTCCCACTTTACAATCGTGATAGATGACGGCATTAGAGTATATTTCTGTATTATTGCCCACCGAGGCATTCTCGCCGATGGTTACGTGGGGATGAAGTATGACCCCATCGCCAATTACAGCACCAGGACCAATGGCTACGAAGGGACCGATGTAGCAATCCTTGCCCACCTTTGCCGTCGGGTCAATGAAGGCCAGCGAGTCGATGCCCTTCTTTTTGGGTTTCATGCTCTCTGCCAGCGTGAGCAGTTTGGCTACGGTTTCGTAGGCGTTATCTACACGAATGAGTGTGGCCTTTGTCTCACCTTCCAGTTGGAAGTCCTTATTCACGAGCACCACACTGCTTTCTGTTTCATACAGATAGTGGGCATATTTCATGTTTGCCAAAAATGAGAAGCACCCAGGGCGGCCTTCCTCAATCTTGGCAAAGTCGTTCACCTTTGCTGCAGGATTCCCCTCAATCGTACCTCCAACGAGGCCTGCAATTTGGTGTGATGAAAATTCCATAACGTTATTTTACAATTTAACTCTTTCGTTTTTACTCTTTATTTATCTCCCCTTGCAGGTTCTTGCTCCTCTTCGTTACGCAAGCGTCTCTCCGAGCCGAGCGAACTTAACCTATCGCCTCAGGTTAACTTAATCTCCCGCCTTAGGTTAACTTAACCCTTGGGGAAAGGTTAGTATTCTTCTTGTCTACACAATACTATATCGTTGGTCATCACAATACTATGTCATTGGTCTCCGTAATAGTATTCTTTTCCATTAGGCATAGTAAAGCGAATGGCCTCGATTGATGGCGCATCGTAGCGAATGCCGTATTGGGCGGTCTTCAGCGCCTCTGCCTTGATGTCGTCAAAGGCAGTTTTGAAAGCCTCTGCTTCAGCAAAGGGGACAGGAAGCGAGAAACTGTTCCAAGGGGCAGGAGTGACATATATGGGGAACTGCTCGCGGTCGGCATCATAGTTGCCTATCCTCAGCGTGTAGTTCTTCTCCTTCCGCATTTTATTGAGGTAGCGTTCCTCGGCACCCGACATCACCTTCTGTAGGTATTCCGCCTGCATCTGCTTGTCCTTCATGCGCGCTTCGAAGTGTTCTGTCTTCTCAAACTCCCCCTTCTTGTCGATATACTTCGCCGCCTCATCCTTGTAGAACCTGGTGTAGGAAACCTCCGTCAGTTCCTTAAAGAGATTCTTTATGTCTGTGTCTGACGAGTAAATACAAGGAATGATGACTTCACCGCGTTCGTTAATCAGTCCCCATTTCTTATACTCTTCCTTAGCTACTGGAAAATACCAACCAACATCAGCCATCTGCATAGGTTGGAAATGATGTTTATACTCGCCAAAGACGGGATTCATCGACAAATCAAACACTTTACCCGTACCTGCATAAATGACGCTGCCACATTGCTGAATTTTTACGCCACTATTTGTTAGCACCACCTTTCCCTCTTGGTCAAAAAGGGCATAGTGATTATAGTTGCTCTTGCCTGGTTGCTCGCCAAGGAAGTATGGGAGCGAACCGAAAGGTCGAAATTCGCAATAGTGATAGGGGACATTGTCCGACTCATGATAGAATTGGGCATAACCGGCATTGGCTTTCATCAGTTTCTCCGCATCTTCTTTTGATTTTTCAATGAGTACCGGCCCTTGATAGAGAATGGGAATTATCGAATCGCCCGACAAGCGATAGACGGCATAGGTGCCGCCCCATAATCGTGTTTTGCCCTTTGCCATAGTGATGGCTACTTCACCTCTCTCACAAACCAACAACCCATCCAACTCAGGGGAATTGCCCAGCAGAGAAGAATTGAGGAAATACATATTGCTACCAGAGCTATAAAGACCTGTTCCTTCGCCGTAATAAAAGGTTCCCAAGGGCAGTTTGCCTTTTTTTAACAATTTACCATCAATGGGAGCAATCAAGTAATGTCCTGTCGCCTGATTATACAGGCAAAGGGAATTATAATGTAAATGTAAATCAGAATTTTTATTCTCAACAACCACTATCTTGTAATCACCATATTCTCGGGATGTGCTGCATCGATTTACTCTCTCCCAATAGACTTCCTTCCTTTTCCTATCCGCTCTTGCTTCCGCCACATCTATTTTCGGACTTGTGGGTGTTGCCGCCTTGGTCTGCGTCTTAGGGCGAGATATCAGCCCCGACAACAGCGAGCCGATGGCCATAGTGGCGGCAGAGGCCGTCGTGTAGGTACCATAGTTGCTGGACTTCTTTGACGAAGAGCCGCCGCCCTGTGCCCTATAGTAGGGACACCACGTGTAGTGCTGCCACGGATATGTGATGTTGCCCTTCGTGATGCCACAGTCAGGACAGGTCTTTCGCTGGGTGGTGGGGTTTGGCGTAGTTTGTTTCACAGCCTGACCTTGGCTTAAGCCTGCGCCTTGTGCCTGTATGCCTACCACAATGAGGGTGAGCAGCGCGAGTATGGTAACTATTCGTTTCATCATGACACTTAGCATTTAATCATTTACAATTTATATTTACTTCGTTTAACAGGTTCTTTCTCCGTTTCACTCTGAAAGTGTCAACTCCGTTGCCGAGCGAACTAAACCTATTTTTCACCATAATTATATGTCTTTCCGTCAGTCATCGTAAATGTGATTGCCTCAATAGAGGGCGCATCGTAGCGAATACCCAACTGGGCGTTCTTGGCGGCTTCTGCCTTAATGTCGTCAAAGGCAGTTTTGAAAGCCTCTGCTTCAGCGATGGACACGGGCAACAGGAAACTATTCCAAGGTGCAATCCCAACATTGATGGGGAAGGCTTCATTATCAGCATCGTACTGTCCGATAGTTAGTTTCAACCCTCCCTTCGTCTTTTCGGCAAGATAGCGTTGTGGTGCATCGGCCATAATATCACGCAGATACTCCTCTTGCATCTTTGCGTCATTCATGCGAGCCTCGAAGTGTTCCGTCTTCTCATACTCACCCTTCTTGTCGATATATTTGGCTGCCTCCTGCTTGTACCAATAGGTATAGGAAATCGTATTTAGATAATTCAGGGTTGTCTCTACATCTTTTGGGCTACCATAAACGAATGGGAGAATTACCTTATCACTTTGACCTAAGACACCCCAGGCACCATCCTTCTTCACAAGGTGGATTTCCCCAAAACCATCCACTTCTCTTTTAAGCCTCCAGTCTTCGAATGGTGGCTGAGTCTCTTTTAAGTTATAGTCGTACCATTTGATTTCCCCCGAATGAGGTTTTGTATAGATACATCCACCTACAGCTTCCCAATAATCTATCTCCCTAAGTACTATATTTCCTTGTTTGTCGTAAATATAGTAAGTATCGTACTTTTGAGTAGGTGTTTTCTTCTCGGGGTCAATGAATACACGAACCTGACTTGCGAAATAGGGGGAACCTCCTATTGGTTCTAATATATCGCGGAGCGTAAGTACCTCAAGACCTTTCCTTTTTTCAATGGGGGTAACTGACTTCAACTTGATAACAAATTGCAAAGTGTCATCTACTATTCGGCATAAAGCGTCATTAGTGTCAAATGATTCCCATTTAACTAATTCCTCTTTTTTCTTTTTGTCTTTATAAGATACCCATGTTCCCTTACCACGAAGTAATAGGTATCCATCTAATTGTGGGGATGTCCCCGTTATTTTGGAGTTCAAAAAGCGTATTCGTCCGTGCTTGGTATATTCGTAATCACCCTTAACGGGAACATAAAAACCGTTTCGGGGTACATTGGGGTAGTCTCGTTTAAAAACAATAGTGTCATAAGGTGCTAACACCCATTTGTCTGTCTTCGTGTTACGGACGCATGCTTGCCCATCGACAATGCAAATGGCATAATCCCCATAATTCCACGATTGTCTGTCTTGGGCATACTTGATGTTGCCGAGGGCTCTCTCTTTCTCCCATTCGGCTCTTCTTTTCTCTTCTTCTGCTTGTCTCTGATTATAGGCTTCAATCCTTTTATCCATTTTGCTCTTCCGATTAAAGCCTTGTGAAATCAATCCCGACAGCACGGAGCCGAGTGCATAAGAGGCGGCGCTGGCGGCGGTATATGTGCCGTAACTGCTGGTTGACTTGCGTGTGGAACTGCTACTGCCTGATGAACGATAGTAAGGACACCAACTCTCGTGTTGCCACGCATAGGTGATGTTGCCCATCGTGATGCCGCAATGGGAACACGTCTTGCGAGTTGTCGTAGGATTGGCGGTAGTTTGCTTTACAGCCTGACCTTGGCTTAAGCCTGCGCCTTGTGCTTGTGCGCCTACTGCCACAAGGGTCAGCAAAGCAAGTGATAAAAGTATCCGTTTCATGGCATCAATTATTGATTATTTATTCGAAATATCTCGACATTTGTTGTTGCACCTTGTGTGCTTCTTCGCCAGCCCTTTGAGCAAAGTCCTCGCCGTTGGAGGCATAGATGATGGCACGACTGGAGTTGACGATGAGGCCGCAATCCTTTGTCATACCATACTTACATACCTCTTCGAGGCTACCGCCTTGTGCGCCGATGCCGGGCACGAGCAGGAAGTGATTGGGCACAATCTTGCGGATGTCCTCAAAGGCTTTCCCTTGTGTAGCACCAACAACATACATCAAGCCCCCTCCGTCTCCCCCAAGGGGGAGTGCATTCTTTTCCCACTCTTGGCTCTTACGCAGCACCTTTTCGAATAGGCGTTCGCCGTCTTTGTCTTCCGTCAATTGGAAATCGAAAGAGCCTTTGTTGCTCGTCAATGCCAACAGAATCACCCAATGCTCTCTGGTGGGTTTCTCCTCCCCTTTGGGAGAGGTTGGGAGTGGGCTTAGGAAAGGCGTAACACTGTCTTCGCCCATATAAGGGGCAACGGTGACGGCATCTACATCCATTTCCTCAAAGAATGTGCGGGCATAGAGTTTCGAGGTGTT
>JAGCVH010000034.1 GCA_017962495.1 Bacteroidaceae bacterium | reverse complement strand
CTATATTATATATAATGTATATACTATATTATTATATTTATATTATTGTAATTCAATAAGTTATATACCTTCTCCCTCGTCCTCGCCTTCGAGCAAGGTGGTGAAAAATGAATTGTTATTTGTTACAATTGTCACAGGGTTTTGTAAGTATTTGATAATCAATCTCCTTTCTCCTCTCTCCTCTCTCCTCTCTGCTCCCGTTTAGCAAGCATATTAATGCAATGAAGCGACTCTTTCCTCGCGTGAGGGGAGTCGCTTCAGTATGCAGAAAGTGATGAAATTACCTTACAGCGTCACGTGTTCGGCCTGAACATTGCGTCCGAGGAAGACTGTGGCATTCTCGTTGAAGTTAAGCGGATGCTCAGTGGTGAGGTAACGATTGTTGCCGCCTCGCGTAATGCGCTGCTCCATCTCGGGATGACGATGAAGGTAATCCTTTAGGCTGTTGGCCACATATTCGCCCTGAGGTACCAGTCGGATGTGACTGGGGCAGAACTGACGCAGTTTGCTGAGCAGAAGGGGATAGTGGGTGCAACCGAGAATGATGGTGTCGATGTCGGGATCGCGGGAGAGCAACTGGTCGATGTATTTCTTGACGAAATAGTCGACACCAGGGCTGTCGTACTCCTTGTTCTCGATCAGGGGAACCCACATGGGGCAGGCCTGACCGGTGACACGCACGCCAGGATGCAGTTTGCCTATCTCTATGTCGTAGGTGTGGCTGAGAATGGTGCCTTGTGTGGCAAAGATGCCTACGTGACCATTACGGGTGAGTGTGCCAGCAATCTCTGTTGTAGGACGGATGACGCCCAGTACACGGCGGTTGGGGTCAATCTCGGGCAGGTCGCACTGTTGAATGGTGCGTAGTGCCTTGGCAGAGGCGGTGTTGCAAGCCAGGATGACCAGCGGGCAACCCATCTCGAACAGGCGTCGAACGGCCTGTAGGGTAAATTCGTAGACCACCTCGAAAGAGCGTGTGCCATAGGGCGCACGAGCATTGTCGCCCAGATACAGATAGTCGTATTCGGGCATCAGTTGCTGTATCTCGCCAAGTACTGTCAGTCCCCCATAGCCTGAATCAAAAACACCGATGGGACCTTTATCCATTGAACATTGACCATTAATCATTTACTGTTCTTTCTCTTTTATCCCCAACTTCCGCATAACGGCTTTGGTAACATCTTCGCCAATGGCAGGATTGACGAATGGGCATTGGTTGTTGTCGGTGTTCAGGATGGCAGCATAGCCCGCCTCTACGCCTACAACACGGATGGCGTCGTTGAGTTGTGACTCCACACCTGCCATCAGTTCGCGTTCGGCCTTTGCCAGCAGTTGTTGGGCTTCCTGGCGGAACTTGATACCTGTCTCCATGAGCACTTGCAGTTCGGCCTGACGCTTCACGAGTATGTTCTCGGGAAAGTCCTTCTGACCTTGCAGGAATTCGGAGAACTTACGTTGGAACTCCTCTTCGCCACGTGTGGCTTCCTGCTCGTATTTGGTCTTCAGTTCGTTGAGGCTATGCTGGGCTTGGGCGTATGCCGGCATCTGCTTCAGCACTGCCTCGTAGCTGAGGTAGCCGATTTGAACCTGTGCATAGAGGCCTCCTAACCTCCCCTTAAAGGGAAGGAAAAGGGCCATGAGGGTAAGAAGAACGATTTTCTTCATAAGAATTCTATTGTTCAAGTTTCTTCCTCCCTAAAGGAGGGGTAAGGGATGAATCCCCAATTTATTTGATGCCCAGTTCGGCCTTCAGCTGTGCGGTGATGTCGGTGCTCAGGGTCTCGTTGATGAAGGAGATGGCGCCAATGGAGGTATCGACAACGTAGACATAACTGCCGTTTTCGCCAATCTTCTTGATGGCGGTCATTATCTTTGCGCGGATGGGTTCCATCTTCTCGTCGTTCTGCTTCTGCAAATCTTGCTGGCTTGCCTGATAGAAGTCTTGGATGCTCTGCTCCATCTTCTGCAGGTCCTGAGCCTTGCTCTGCAGGATAGCCTGTGCGGTGCTCTGGTCCTCAGAAAGTTTCTGGAACTCTTCTCCCTTGGTCTGATACTCTTTCTGCAAGCGCTCCAGTTCCTCTTGGTACTGTGTGGTGAGTTTCTGCATCTCGGCCATAGCGGTCTTGTATTCCTCCATCTCGGGCAGGATGTTGGCCATGTTGAAGTGGGCAAACTTTTGTGCAAAGATGCTCATGGGGGCGAGCATCAGAATCATAACTAAAATCTTTTTCATAATGTAATTTTGAAATTTGTTGATTATTCGATTTATGGCATTAATGGGAGTCGTGGGATTGAGTGCACTTCTCCCAATTAATTTTGCATTTTTAATATTTCATTAGTATATCAGGCATGCTCTCTTCTCTTTGGAAATGGGGGGAAGATGGGTTCATCCTTCATCCTTCACCCTTAATTATATCCCAGTTTCGTCAGCACCTCGTTGGAGATGTCAATCTTGGGTGAGGCAAAAATGATGCCTGCATCGCTGGCACGGTCGAGGATGATGCTGTAGCCCTTTTGCTCAGAGATATCCTTGACGGCATTGTAGATTTCGTCCTGAATAGGAGTCATCAGGCTTTCGCGCTTCTTGAAGAGTTCGCCGTCGGGACCAAAGTACTTGCGCTTCAGTTCGCTTGCTTCCTTTTCCTTGGCTACGATGGCTTCTTCTTTCTTAGTCTTCTGTTCTTCAGAGAGGAACACGGCCTCGTTCTGATAGTTCTTATACAGGGTCTGAGCCTCGGTCTGCAGGGCCTCCACTTCGGCCTGCCATTTCTTCGACACTTGGTTCAGTTGTTCGTTAGCACGCTCGTAGGCAGGAATGTTCTTCAGGATATACTCCATGTCGACGAGAGCAAACTTCTGTGCGTTGGCGGTCACGGCACCCAGTGCCACGGCCAGCATGATAATTAATCTTTTCATAGTATCCAAATTCTTAACTGTTATCTATAAACTGTTATCTATTATCTTTTATCTCTAAACTATTAGACTTGTCAATCGTCCGATTGCTTAATTCTTGCTCCGCGTTGCTACGCAAGCGTCTCCTGACGTCGCCGAGCGATGAATTGTGAATTATGAATTACTTAATTATGAATTGTGAATTCTTGCTCCATTATATTTCGCAGCGTCACTGCTTCGCAGATGCCGAGCGATGAATTGTGAATTACTTAATTATGAATTACTTAATTATGAATTATGAATTATGTTAAAACTCTTGTCCCAGTATGAAGTGGAACTGTGAACCACCCCTCTTGTTTGCGCCATTATACGTGACTTTGTCGAAACCGTAAGCCCAGTCGATACCGAGCAGGCCCACCATAGGCAGTATGATGCGTACACCAAAACCAGCCGAGCGTTTCATGTCGAAGGGGTTGAACTTCTTGATGTTCGTCCACGCATTACCGCCTTCGAGGAATCCCAGTGCATAGATGTTGGCCGAATTGCCCAGCATGAGCGGGTAGCGCAGTTCGAGGGTGAAGCGGTCGTAGGCATAGCCATAGGTCGCGATAGAACCGTTGTCATAACCGCGCAGTCCAATAGTCTCGGTGGCATACGTCGAACTGTAGCCCGACATACCGTCGCCACCCATGTAGAAGGTCTCGAAGGGACTCTTCTTGTTCTTGTTGTAGTGTCCCAAGATACCAAATTCCACACGTGTCATCAGCACCAGACACTTGCTTCCTCGGGTCAGGGCTGTGAAGGTGCGTGCCTTGAACTTCCACTTGTGGTATTCAATCCACCTGTATTTGTCCTGTAACTCACGCTTGTAGCTCGACGACTGGTAGTCGGTGGCCAGGTTGGCATAGTCCTTGTCGTCGAAGAGACTGTAAGGAGGCGTCAGGGATGCCGTGAAGAGGAACTCACTGCCTTTGCTTGGGAAGATGGGGTTGTTGGTGCTGGTACGCGACAGGCTCAGGTTGAGGTTGAGCGAGTTACAGTTACCATTGTTGATGATGAAGTACTCCCAGTCCTTCAGCATGTAACGGGTGTATCCCAGTTCGGCAGAGAATTGGAAATAGTCGTCGGGCCATGTGAGACGTTTACCCCATCCGAGACTGGCTCCCATGATCTTCACGAACTTGTCGGGATCGTAGAAGTTCTCGTAATAGTTGTTGTAGTAACCCGAGTTGTAGCCTGCGCCATAGAGATAGCTGCCCATGTAGTTGCGATACATGGCCGAGTTGTAGTAGTTGTCGCTGACGTCGGTCTGCTTCGAGAAGAAGGCGTTGAACGACAGGGCGTTGGGTCGCTTGCCTCCGAACCATGGGTTCATGTACGAAACGCTGTAGGCCTGATAGTATCGGCCGTTGGTCTGACCACTAATGCTGAAGGTCTCGCCGTTACCCTGAGGCATTACACCGCGTCGGATGCCATTCTTGTTAAAGAGGTTGGCCAGACAGAAGTTGGAGAACTTAAGTCCAATCTTACCGATGACGCCGGTCTGTCCGTAACCCAGTGAGAATTCAATCTGGTCGTTCGACTTGGGTGTCAGTCCCCATCCCATGTCCACAGTTCCGTTCTCGTAGTTAGGCTCTACCTTTGGGTCGATGCTTTCGGGGTCGAAGAATCCCATAGAGGCGATTTCACGATACGAGCGTTCCATAGCATCCTTTGCGAATAGGTCACCGGGCTTGTTACGCAGTTCGCGACGCACCACGTTCTCGTACACGCGGTCATTACCAATAATGCGCACGTGACTGATGTGCGCCTGTGTGCCCTCGAAGATGCGCATTTCCAGGTCGACGCTGTCGCCCACGATATTTGTCTCCACGGGGTCGAGTTGATAGAAGACGTAACCGTTGTTGTAGTAGTTGTTACCGATGGCGTCGTCGTCCTTCGAAAGGCGGTCGTTCAGTTTCTTCTGGTTGTAGACGTCACCCTTCTGCATGCGCAGCTCGTGGTTCAGGAAATCGGTCCTGTAAATGGTGTTACCCACCCATTCAATATTGCGGATGTAGTATTTCTGTCCTTCATCTACGTGGAGATAGACGTCCACGCTCTTTTCGTCGAATGGCACTACGCTGTCGGCTACCAGGAAGGCATCGCGATAACCCAGTTCGTAGTATTTGTCGATGAGGTTGTCCTTGGCTTCCTTGTATTTCTTGTCGACAAACTTCTTTGAACGGAACCAACTACCCATATTCTTGCGTTCGTGTATGGTCTTCAACACGCCCTTCGAGATGAGGTTGCCCTTGATTTTCTTCTCTGGGAGGTTCTCGTTACCGGTGATGTAGATGTGGTTCACCTTCACCTTGTCTTTCTTGTCGACGTTCACGTCCACGATGACATAGCCAGGCTTAGAGGCATCATCGCGGCGTAGTATGTTGATTTCAGCATTCTTGTAACCCTTCTCGTCGAAGTATCGTTTACCCAGAATCTGAGCTCTGGGGATGGTGTTGGGCGTCATCTGGTTTTCTTTCACTATACCCAGTTTCTGCTCCAGGTCCTCGCGCTCGCTCTTCTTCACGCCCGAATAGTTGATAGTGGAAATGCGCGGGTGCGGGGTAAGGTGGATGTTGAGGTAGGCAGAATCGCGAACAATGCTGTCGACGGCGATGGACACATTACTGAAAAGTCCGTTGCGCCAATAACGGCGTATGGCTTTGGTGATTTGTTCGCTGGGTATGGTAATCTTGTCGCCCACTTGCAGACCCGACAGTCCGATGAGCAGATAGTCGTCGTAGTTGGTAGCTCCCGATACGGTAATGCCTCCGAGAATGCATTCACGTGGGGTTCGACTATAGTCAACGTCGGGCTTTATTTCTTTGTTCAGGCCCTGTGCCAGCATCTTTCCACTGGAACAGAGCAACAGAAGGGGTAGTATGAGATGTCTTATTTTCATTATCGAGTATTTCCTTTTCACTTCCTCACTGCTCACTTTTCACTTCTTCCTCCACCTGGTCGCCTGTCTTTCCATAACGGCGCTGGCGGCTCTGGTAGTCAATGATGGCTCGTTGCAAGCATTCCTCATCGAAGTCGGGCCAATAGGTGTCACAGAAATAGAATTCTGAGTAGGCCGACTGCCATAGCAGGTAGTTGCTGATGCGCAGTTCTCCGCCAGTGCGTATGAGCAGGTCGGGGTCTGGCATGAAGTTGGTGAGCAATTGTGATGATATGTATTCTTCGCTTATATCCTCTGGTTGCAAGTTGCCGGCTTTCACGTCGCGAGCCATTTGTTGCATGGCCTGGGTAAGTTCCCATCGTGACGAATAGCTCAGCATGACGTTCATCGTCATTTTATCGTTTTGTGCGGTTCGCTCCATACATTCGGACAGTCGTTGCTGCACGCGTGGAGGCAACAGTTCCAGTCCACCTATGGCACGGAAGCGCACGTTGTTCTTCATAAAGATTTCCTCCTCCAGATGGTCGAGGATGAGTCCCATCAAGGCTTCAATCTCAGGCATGGGACGATTCCAGTTCTCTGTCGAGAAGGTGTACAGCGTCAGGTACTTTATGCCAAGTCGAGTGGCCTCGGTGGTTATTTTCTTCACAGTCTCCACACCCTCAGCATGTCCTGCCGTACGAGGCAGTCCGCGTTGCTTAGCCCATCTGCCGTTGCCGTCCATGATGATGGCCACGTGCTTTGGGATGCGGTTCTTGTCTATCTGGTCTAATAGTGTCATGTATGTTATCTATTATCTTTATTCTTTCTTTAGCCCTTAGTCATTGTTATGACAAGTCTTGCACTTGGGCAGCATGTCGTAGGTGAAGAACACCATCAGGAACGAATAGCAGTCCTTGTTTTTCAGGCCAGAACTTTTGATGCCATAGGGCATGTTCAGTTGTTTCCATTCCTTGCTTATGTCCAGTGCGTCGGTGGTAGTGAAACGGAAAGTCCACTCTGCCCCTACGTTGAAGCGTGGTTTCAGTTTATATTTCACACCAACACCCACGGGACAGTTCAGTGCCACCTTCGTACCGCCTCCTCCACCTGTGACCAGTGTCAGTCCTGCTCCGGCAACGGCGTATGGCGTGAAGCGGCGATTTCCTTTGTATGCCTCGCCCATGCTATAACCCCAGAAGTTGAATTCGAACTGAGCTCCCATGTCCACGACATTGCGTTTGAAGTTGAAACTCACGGGTACTCCGCCTTCGGGTGTTTGGCTCTCGGCATCGAGGGGAATGTAATAGCCCTTGGTGTTTCCTGCCAGATGGCCGATAGCCAGGTCGCCTTTCAGCACCATGCGAGGGTTGAATATCTTGCGGACGACCACACCACCCATGCCACTCATGTGTCGGAAGGGCACCTTATTGGCGTCGCCCAGATAGAAGCTGGTGCCTGCTGCGACACCCAGTTCCATCTGGTATTCATCTTCTTCCTGCGCTCCTACGTTCAAGGTCGCAACCAGTAACATAAGTATGATAGTGAGTCCCCTCATTTTCTCAATGTCTCAACGTCTCATTCTCTCTCAAACCCCAATCGGTTGATGCGTCCACGCCAAACTTGCTTGTCGAGGACAATCCACAGGAAATTCTCGGCGTCAACGGTGGCGCAAATATGTTGCGACTGGCGTGCGGCGGTTTTTAGCTTTTCGTCCACCTTCATGCAATTGTTGTCGTAAGGCTTCCACGTGATGCCGTGGTCCTGACTGTGCAGAATCCTTTCCAGTGCGGTCAATTTCCCGTCACGGCTCTTGCCTCCCAGGGCCTGCAGTCCTTTGTCGTAGGGCACGATGCATAGGTCGTGCAGCATTGGACAGTGGTATTTGTCGCTGTTGTTGGGAGTATAATAGACCCATCCAGCCTCTTCTTCCTTATCCTTGCCCCATCCTTTTGCCCAGATGGTAGCCTCCGTGTCGCTGTCGTTACGACTGCCGACAAGCATCAGGCGTTGATTGCCATTGGAGAGGTTGTAAAAGGCCGTATTCAGGAGTTTGGTTGGCAGGTTTGCAGCTTCGCCGTCCAGTGTCTCTTCCTCCCATGCATCGCCATTGCTGCACAGCAGTTTCTGGTTACACAGAGCATAAAGGTGTTCTTCAGTGGCACCTATCAGTTGCAGGCCCTCTTGAGCTTGCATGGAGGTCGATGTCCAGTTGATGGCGTCCGTACTGGTTAGCACTTCACCCTTGGCATTACTCATATACAGGGCATTGCCCATCTGTTGCAAGGTCGTGGAAACAGCCCCTTCGGCACCACTGACGGAGAGTGAACTCCATTCACCTGTCGTTGATAAAGCGTGTTGCACGCATTTCAGGCTTCCGTTGGCTTGTCCCATCACCATCAGTTTCTCGTTCCAGACGAAGGCCTTTCGTTCGCTCAGCCCTTCCAAGGCTGCCACTTCGCCCAGGTTGTTCCATGTTGTGCTGTCGCCGTTCTGTTGGTGCACGTTGACCTTCAGGGTGTAAATGCGGCTCGACTTTCCTGTCTCAGAAGTAACTTTGAAGAGCACGGGTTCGGTCAGGTCCAGCGAGTCTTTCTTGCTGTAGGCTGTCCAGTCTGTTGTGTCGCCATCTTTAGGCACAGCCTTGCGCCACGTCAGAATGCCCTGGAATTCAATCGTCGTCAGCACTTCCGTCAGACGGGTGTGAACGGGCAGTGAATCGTGGTTCTCGATGGTGAGAGCCCTTTGGTCGATGCTCATGGTGAACCCTGTGGGGGAGTATGAGGTGGTGACCACGCTGTCCATCCCTGCCGAAGTGGTCAGGAAGGAACTGCGCTTTAGTGTGCCCAATGACACACTCGAGATATAACAATTTTCCGTAAGTTCTGTTTCTTCCTCATCGTCTTTGAGACACGATGACAGGAATAGGGGTATGGCCATGATAGCCACGAGGGATAAAATATGATATCTTTTCATACGTATATATACGCGCGTTTAGTTTCGGCCTACAAAAGTACGTCAATTTTTTGGTACAGCGAAACTTCACGCCGTAAATTAAGAATTTTTATAAATAAGAGCTATTGTGTTGCCTTCAATTAACAGTTTTTGGCCAATTTTACCCTCAATTTGTGGTGCTTTTATGCCAGAACCCAATTGTTGGGGCGAGGTCTCTATTCTGGCTTCGTCCCACAGACCCTTGTCGATGAAGCCTTGCAGGGTCTCTCGTCCGCCCTCAACCAGCAGACTTTGGACACCTTTGTCGTAGAGTTCCGCAAGCAGGTGGGGGATATCCTTCTGACTTAATACCACGGGTATCGGGTTGTGACCTGTCCAATGGCGTACGTCGAGTCGTGGATGGTCGAGTTCCCAAGTGCGCCTACCTACCAGTATAGCTTGATGCAGGCTTCTAAGGCGGTGCACCAAGGCCTGTGTGGTTGGTGTCGACAGACGTGCCGCAGGCTCTTGGTCGCTGGTGCGCAGGCGATCGATGTATCCATCCTCGCTTTGTGCCCATTTCAGGGTGATGTAGGGTCGGTGTTTCGTATGGAAGGTGATGAAGCGACGGTTCAGCCACAGGCATTCCTGCTCCAACACTCCTTCGCGAACTTCTATGCCAGCCTCGTGCAGCATGGTGATGCCTCGTCCATCGACACGGGCAAAGGGGTCGCGACAACCCACGACGACCGTGGGTATGTGCTTCTCGATGATGAGTTGGGCACATGGTGGCGTTTTGCCGTAGTGGGCACAAGGTTCCAGACTGACGTATATGGTGCTTCGGCTCAACAGTTCGGGCTCTTTGACAGAGGCGATAGCATTGACTTCAGCGTGCGCTTCGCCACATTTGCTATGATAGCCTTCACCTATGATACGTCCATCGCACACCACCACTGCCCCCACCATGGGGTTGGGTGCAGCCCCTGCCTCTCCGCATCGCGCCAGTTGCAGGCAGCGCCGCATGTACTTCTCATCTATTTCTCGCTGTTCCAAAGATTAAACTATTAAACCGTTAAACTTTTAAACTTTTAAACTTTTAAACTTTTATTTGTACTATTGTCGAAAGCAGGCTTGACCTCGGAAAGACTCAAATAAATTTGGCATTTTTCTCGGTTTGCACTACCTTTGCATCATGAAAACCTATCAACAGATAGTCCACGACTTGTGTCTGATATATCCCGAGGGTGAGGCTCGTGCCTTGGCTCGCTGGCTGTGCGAGGAGTGCCTGGGACTCGGTCAGACCGATATTTTGCTCGACAAAGATAATCATTTATCGGCACACGACCTTGAAAATGTGAAAGAAATCACTTCGCGACTGCTTCGTCATGAGCCGATTCAGTACATTCTGGGTCAAACCACCTTCTGCGGTCACACCTTTTCTGTTGCTCCAGGTGCGTTGATTCCGCGTCCTGAGACGGAGGAACTGGTGGCTCTTATCCTCGATTCAATAGACAAGGATTCGGAACTTTCCCTTCTGGACATTGGGACGGGCACTGCTTGCATAGCGCTCTCGCTGGCTTTGTCTTTGCCAAAAGCTGGAGTCACGGCGTGGGACGTAAGCGCTGAGGCATTGGCTGTTGCCCAGAAAAACCTCGATCGTTATTCCGACGCAAATGTTAAACTGGAACAGTGTGACATATTTTCTCCTCCTGAGGACGACCGCCTTTGGCAAGTCATAGTTTCCAATCCGCCTTATGTCCGCCAGAGTGAGGCAAGGGCGATGCAGCGCAACGTGCTCGACTACGAACCCCATCAGGCTCTATTCGTGCCTGACGACAATCCGTTGCTCTTTTATCGTGCCATTCTTTGGTATGCCATGCGTCATTTGGCTCCCAATGGCTCCATTTGGTTCGAAATCAATCAAGCTTTGGGTGAAGAATTGCGCCATTTAATCGAATATTTTGGATTCTCTGACATAGAGATTCTCAAGGACTCCTATGAGCACGACAGATTCGTTCGATGCCGTAGGTTTGTTAGTTTTTGTTAGGTCTGTAATTATGCAAAAATCCTCCATTCCATCGGAAAAAGAAGCCCTAAGTCGTGCTGAAGCCTTGTGCAGTAGGAGGGAGTGCTGTATCAGTGAGATTCGTGAGAAACTTACCCTTTGGCAGCAGCCTTCCGAGGTTCAACAGCGCATCATTGACCGATTGCTTGCCGAAGGCTACATCGACGAACAGCGATTCTGTAAGGCCTATGCTCTCGACAAACTCCGATACAACCACTGGGGACGTATAAAGATCGATCAGATGCTTCGTCTCATGGGCTGTTCCTCTACCCATCGTCGCGAGGCTCTCGACCAACTGCCTGACGACGAATACATGGCCATCCTCACCCGTTTGGCACAGACCAAACTGCCTACTATCAAGGCTCGCAGTGATTACGAACGCAAAGGTAAACTCATGCGATTCCTAGCAGGTAAAGGCTTTGAGATGGATCTTATCCGTGAAGTTGCTGATGTGGATGAGGATTGAGATGAAGCTTTTACTGGCCAAATAGTTAGCCGAGCTCGGATTTGAGCCCGGCTAACAAGGGAAAAATTTCCCTGGTTATATCACGACCAGAGTCGGAATGTTGCAATTCATTTTTGAAATATATGTGAGGCGTTTTGTATCTCCCAATTAATGTTTATAGGAAAAGGCAACGCCACACAGAAGGTAGAATTTCTGCGCATCGGGGTTGGTTGTTAATCCCACATATACGGGTAACTCGTATTTCTTTTTGATGGTAAATACCTTGGCAGCCTTCAAAGAGATGTTTGTAACAGCAAACCCATCGGTGTTGTAGAGCGTTGTGTACCAAGGTACTACACCCACCTTCGCCTCCCAGTCAAGACCACCGAGACGGAAAGGAGCCGCCAATTCAAAATAGCTGCTGTAGGCTCGCTTGTCATTCTTGTTCGTTCCGTCGTCGCCCGCAAAGTAGGTGTACCACATAGCCGACAAGAAACCGAAGTCATAGCCTACAAAACCCTCGAAGATGTGGGTCGTCTTGCTGTTGCGGTATTGGAAATACTTGCCAGCAGAGAACCAATAGTCAGTGACACCCAGTTGGAATCCCTTGATAGTGTAGCTTAATGTCAGGTCCAATTCCTTTGTGTCATTGGCGTTCGCAATGCCCACGCTGCCCCAAGTGGAAAGGCTCAACCCTTTGTAGCCAATGCCCAAAGTAGGTTGTATGGAAACAAATCCCAAGTCCTGACCACGCCAGATGTATTGGTTTACGAGATCAATACCCAGAGTTGCCGCAACCTTCTCTTTTTCTTCCGTCTTCTCTTCCTCGATATCTTGTGCTCCAGCCGTAGTTATACAGACTACGGACAGGAGAATAAATAATATCCTTTTCATAGTTCCAAGTTTTAGTGTTTCACTTTTCGCTTAGTTATAGCACAACTCACCATGTTCGTAAACATCGAGACCCTCTTCTTCGATTCGCTTATCTACACGCAGACCATGAGCCTTCTTGATGCCATAGAACAGGGCAAAGCCACAAACTGCAGTCCAGAGGTCGATGATGAGAATACCAAACAACTGCGCACCGAAGAATCCCCATCCGTGACCATAGAACGCCCCACTTGATGTGGACAGAAGTCCTGTCATCAGCGTACCGAGGATGCCACAAACACCGTGCACACTTGAAGCACCCACAGGGTCGTCGATATGTAACTTGCGGTCGATAATTTCAATGGCATAGACGAGGACAAGACCACAGACGAGTCCAATGATGACAGCACCCACGGGGGAGACAATATCACAACCCGCGGTGATGCCCACTAAACCTGCCAGCACACCGTTGAGTGTCAGTGAGAGGGAAGGCTTGCCATATTTGAGCCACGTTAGGAACATCGTGGCCACCCCACCTGCTGCTGCGGCAAGGTTGGTGGTTAGAAACACGTGCGAAATGGCGATGCGGTTTACCTCACCACTGGCAGCCAATTGCGAACCCGGGTTGAAGCCAAACCACCCCAGCCAGAGAATGAATACGCCTAGTGCGGCCATGGCCAGATTGTGACCTGGAATAGCGTTGCTCTTGCCTTCCTTGCTGTACTTGCCGATGCGTGGACCTAATGCCAAAGCACCAATCAAGGCCAGCACACCACCTACGCTGTGTACGATGGCTGAACCTGCAAAGTCGTGGAACACGTTGCCAAACGTTGACATCATGAAACTGCCCTCAGCTTCGTTGCAAAGCCAACCGCCACCCCAAGTCCAGTGACCTTCGATGGGGTAGATGAACAGGGAGATAACTGCGCTGTAGACAAGGTACATCGAGAACTTTGTGCGCTCGGCCATAGCACCGCTGACAATTGTGGCTGATGTGGCACAAAAGACGGTCTCAAAAATCAGGAAACCCTCTACGGGTAATTCGTCTTTGTAGAAACTCAGGTCACCCCAGTTGGGCATGCCGATAAAACCAGCGCCCTCGCTTCCAAACATGAATCCAAAGCCGATGAAGAAAAACAGCAGTGACCCGAACATGAAATCGACAAAGTTCTTCATCAGGATGTTTGCCGTGTTCTTGCTACGCGTAAAACCTGCTTCACACAGTGCAAAACCTGGTTGCATCCAGAAAACCAACATGGCAGCCAATAACATCCATACAGTATCGAGTGATAAGTAATCCATAATATAAGGCCCCCCTCTAATCCCACGAAGGGGAAGACCATAATAGGGGCATTGGGTCTTGTATTATAAAATAAAATGTTGTTAAATACGCCTTCCCTGGGAAGGATGGCAAGAGGAGTGCTACTGCTTATCGCGAAGCACTACATCGCCATGCTCGCCTGTGCGAATGCTCCAAGTGTCGATGATGTCACTTATGAAAATGCGACCATCGCCAACCTCGCCAGTGTGGGCAACCTTGAGAATAACCTTCACCGTGGGATCGAGGAACTGGTCGCGGCATACAATGGTAATGGCTACACGTTCGATGACATCTGTCGAATACATCACACCGCGATAAATACGCTCTTGTCTGCTCTGACCGATTCCGTGAACATCGTGGTATTCAAACCAGTCGATGTCGGATGAAAGCAATGCTTCTTTCACCTCCTCGAACTTAGTCTTGCGGATAATTGCTTCAATCTTTTTCATCTTTTTACCTTTTTAATAATACTAAACAATCCTTTTCGAAAGCTTTCGACTGCAAAGTTATGACGTTTCCATAGAATAGAACACACGATTCTTTTACTTTACAAGATGAAAATGTCACAAATTGTCAAAGTGTTAAGCATCCGCCCGCGAAGTTTTCAATTTATCATTATAATAGCCGTTGTTGCAACAAACTATTATTTATTTGTATGTTTTTGAAAATTCCTCGTTGCATAGTTGGGGCATTGATTCAGGGCGTCTGGTTTAACACTCTTTCATAGGCACCCTCCCGAATTGGGAGAGTGCCCTTATCCTCCTCGTTTTTGCAATTCCTTCTCGCTCGAACTTTAGGATGCTTAATTCTTTGATGTAAGAAGAGAAGTGAAGGGTGAGATGAGGACACGTTTGCCGGCGGTGTATCTCTCCTAGGTGATGCAAATCGAACGCTTATTGATTTATCATCGAGCCTGCTTTCGTTCGTTCGCTTGTTCGCATTTATACATCTTCTTATGAGAGATAGTTTATCTGTAATTATTTTCGAAAAGTGCCCATTTCATCGAATAAATTATGGACTCACCCCCTTCCCCTCTCTTATAGCGAGGGGAGTACGTAACGTTTCGTTACTCCGCCTATCCTCTTGCAGAGGGAAACATGGCTTTATCCTTTCTGACTCCATTATGCGGTCTCCTCTTTACTATAACTTCAGTGTGGTGATGCAAAAAAACAAAGTTTTTCCGAAGCATTTAAAGATTATTTTGTACCTTTGCGGTTGTTTTCTTTTTAAAGATAAGAGTATGAAGACATTAGAGAAAATTTTTGCAGCTAAGCTGTTGAATATCAAGGCTATTAAGTTACAACCTAATAATCCCTTCACCTGGGCATCGGGCTGGAAGAGCCCCTTCTATTGTGATAATCGTAAGACGTTGTCGTATCCCGAATTGCGCTCTTTTGTGAAACTGGAGACGGCTCGCATCGTCATGGAACGCTTCCCCGAAGTGGAGGCTGTTGCCGGCGTTGCCACAGGTGCCATTCCTCAGGGTGCTCTGGTTGCCGACGTGCTTGGCAAGCCTTTCGTGTACGTGCGTTCGAAACCCAAGGATCACGGACTGGAGAACCTGATAGAGGGTGAACTGAAGCCTGGCATGAAGGTGGTGGTCATAGAGGACCTTATCTCGACGGGCGGAAGCAGTCTGAAGGCAGTGGAGGCCATTCGCAACAACGGATGCGAGGTCATCGGCATGGTGGCTGCTTACACCTACGGATTCCAGGAGGCAGAGAAGGCTTTCAAGAAAGCTGGCGTGAATCTGGTGACCCTGACCAACTACGAGGCTGTGGTGAGTGAGGCCTTGCGTATCGGATATATTTCTGAGAGTGACATCGACCTCCTGAACGACTGGCGACAAGATCCTGCTAATTGGAAGGTTTAAGGTCCCTCTCTCGCTCGGCTCAAAGAGACGCTTGCCCGAGCAAGAACTCTCCCCGTGGGGAGGAGAATTCAATTGTCAAATTCTTGCTCCGCGATGCAACGCAAGCGTCTCCTGACGTCGCCGAGCAGTCAAATCGTCAAATCGTCAAATAATATATGACCAAATACGAAAGTAGTGTAAAGAAGATATTTGCCCCTGTAGGCAATGTGTATGCCAAGCTGTCGGACCTGAATAACCTCAGTGTGATACAGGACCGACTGACAGACCCCAATTTCGAGCAGATGGCCCGTCAGCAGGCTGGTGACAAGGTGAGTGACGACCAGTTTAACCAGATACGCGACATCGTGAGCAAACTGCAGTTCGACCGCGATTCCGTGACCACCGACGCAGGACCAATCGGTAGCGTGAGTCTGCGTATCATCGAGCGCGAAGACCCTAAGCTGGTGAAGTTCGAGACAGAGGGTTCGCCCGTACAAGCCAACCTCTGGATTCAACTGTTGCCAGCCTCTGAGACACAGTGTGCCATGAAGGTGACGCTGGGTGCCGACCTGAACTTCTTTATGAAGCAGATGTTGAAAGGAAAGCTGCAGGACGGCGTGGAACGCCTGGCCGACATGCTTGCCATGTTGCCGTATTAAGAATCCCTCTCCCTGCTCCCCTCCGTCGCGAGTGTGGACTCGACACCTCCGTCAGAATCAAAGATTCTTCCCCTCATTAGGCACTGATTGCCAAAGGGAAATCATCTGAAGGCCTTTTTCGCCCTTTGTGGGACCGAAGCCACATTTCTCTAAAGACCCAGCTGCCTCTCCTCAAGAGAGGGAAATTATAGACCAATGATAAAGTTTTTTTGTGCATCATACAGTAGAGTATTTACTCCTCCCCTTTGGGGGAGGCAGGCAAAGGGCTTTTGCGTCTTTCTTTGCCTTCTTCTTTCTTGTATGTCTTGCAATGACGAGATGGTGAGCAACAAGTATTGTTCGTTGCCAGCACGCTTCACGTTTACGCCTGTCAACAGCATATCGCAGCTTTATACGTCTTGTGAATCGATGGGAGAGTGGTGTACCATCCTGACCACAGGCAACAAGTTCCTCTTCACAAAGGCAAATGGTTCGCAAGGCGAAGCCAATCGCATGGCTGTTGACGGTTATACGGGCTTCTATATGGGTTTGGCGGGCTTTATCGTGGGCTTGCCCAATATTCCCGAACTGGGCGAAGTCAGATCTGTGGTTACTTGCTACGACTTGGCTTGCCGCAACTGCTACGATGAGGCGTATGTTGCCCGTAGTCTGACCTTGCAGGAAGGAGGGTTGGCTTACTGCTCTCGTTGTCATCGCACCTATGACCTGAATAATACGGGACAGGTGAGTCAGGGGGATGCTGGCAAGGCACTCTATCGCTATCGTGTGTATTATGGAAGCAACACGTTAGCCATCAAAAATCGGTAGGAAGAGAAAATAATTATTAATTGTCAATTGTCAATTGTCAATTATTTATTACCTTTGTAGTCGCAATGCTGAGGCGCATTATGTTTAGCTAAAGCAAATTGTTGCCCAGATGGTGGAATTGGTAGACACGAGGGACTTAAAATCCCTTGGCCTAACAGCCGTACGGGTTCGAGTCCCGTTCCGGGCACAAACGAAAGAAGCCTCGTTGCTCAGTGCAACGGGGCTTCTTTTTTATTGTTTCCCTTTAAAGTCCCTCCCCACTCGAGGGGGAGGGATTAGGGAGAGGGGGTCTTGCTCACTTAACCACGACCTTGAGCTATGCTCGAGCTCGTTCACATTCGAACAAGCCCAAGCTAGCTCGGTCTTGTTTCTCACTTAACCACGACCTTCTTGCCGTTGATGATGTACAGACCCTTGACAGCCTTCTGTACGCGCTGGCCAGCCAGGTTGTAGATAGCGTTGGGCTTGTTGGCAATTGCATCAGCAGCAATGCTTTCAATAGCATCGTAGTCAGAGCCAGCATAGAACAGCTTGAAGTTGTCGGCTGCAATCCAGTTGGCATTGGTTTCCTTCACGAAGAGACCTACGGTGAGGATAGTCTTACCATCGCTCTCGAACACTACCTGATAGCGTGCGGGAGAAGCAGAAGAAACACCTTCGGGAACACCCATAGGAGTTTCCCAAGACTTGGTGCCGTCGGTTACGGTCAGGTTCACACCCTGGATACCACCTTCGGGATAACCCATCTGGCGAACTGCATGACCTTCGGCCTGCAGGATATAAGTACCTTGAGGCAGAGCAGCACCCAGCTTCTGGCTGATAGCACCATCGGTGAGGATAGCACCACTGCGCCAGCATTCGATGAACTGGTCGAGTAATACAACTTCTTCTTCAGGCAGAGTGCCTTCGCTGTCGTTGGTGTAAGTGCTGTTGTTCTGGTAACCATTGTTCTGGCCCATAGCATCTACTGTCCAGTAGTTGGCATTGCCACCATCGAAGTCGGGGTTGAAGAGGATGGCAGTAACGTCGGCGGGTTCTTCAGCAGTAGCTGTCTCAACGCCGTCCTGACCCATTACATAGCTAATCCAAGTAGCGGGCAGATTGTCAACCCAAGCCTGGATTTGCTCGTTGCTTTCGAACTGTTCGGTAGCAACGGCTTCACCAACTTCGTAAAGCATAGCTTCGAAGGTTTCATCAGAGCTGACGATACCCTCATCTATGGATTCAGCATACTTCGCGTCGTAAACAGCTACAATGTCCATAAGCTTTTCAGCCAGAGCCTTACCAGCGTCGGTGTACTCCATAGCCTCTACCAACTGGTTGATAATGTTAGTCAGGGTAGCCTCGCTATCGCTTGCCTTAGCAGCCTCGGCGGCATTAACAGCATCGTTCAGCTTTTCACCAGCAGCGACAACCATATCAGCCTTGCCAGCCTCAATCATTTCGGTGGCCTGATCCTTGAGGGCTACGAGTTGCTCATAGAGACCGCTTGCGCTCTTACCATAGTAAATAAGTTCGAACTGGCTCCAGATGCTCCATGCGTTATCGAGCACCTCGCCATCGTTGCGAATACCAAAGGTAAGACTACCGTCGTTAACCAAATAGGTAGAAACCTCACATGCATAAGCATCATTGAGGTTGAAGGCAATCTCAGCGGACTCCATGTTGTTGGGAACCCAAATGCCTGAACCCTCGCTGATCACGTTGCCATCTTCGTCAGTCTGTGTGCCAACGGTTTCAGCATAGCCAGAATAAGGAGCAGCGTCAGCCTCTATAGCACCAGCAGCCTGATTCTTAACAGGAGCCTTGTTGCTACCAGCTGTGAGGAAGGTCAGAATCTCGTCTGTTCCATCCACGAAGCTATTGTAGTTGTTCTCGTTGTCGGTAGTACGATAGAAAGCCTTAGCCTTTACAACATACTTACCGGCAGGCATGTTTTCAAGAGTCTGAGTGAGAACGAAGGTGTCGTGGAATACCTCAGCAGTGTGGGCTCTTACAGTCCAACCCTTGTCGCAAGTCCAACCATCCTTAGCATTGTTTTCGTATCCCATGTTGATACCCAGAGCGGTAGCGGGAACGGGCTTCTCCTCTGTTGCGGTGGGTAGGGCAGCTCTAACAGCACCTACGATGAACTCGTTGTAACCGGCAATCCACTCGTTGATTTGTTCGGCGGTGGCGGTACCATCTTCGTAAGCGTCATTGTATTCGTCATACTTCACGGACACTTGTTCGCCAAGACCTTCGATTCCAGCATAAGCGGCAGCATCAGCCTCAGCACGGTTGATCAGGTTCTTCAGAGTCTTGTAGTCGTTTGCAGAAGCCTTCCAAGCCTCCAGGGCAGCAAGGGCTGTTTCATAGGCGGCCTTGTAGTCTGCGTCGATGTCGTCGATGGCAGCGCGAGCCTCGTCAATTGCAGTTTCAAGGTTCTCCTTGACAGTAGCATTGGTCATGGTCTCATCGATGTCATAGGTGTAGTCATAGTCCTCGAGGAATTCTTCCAGGGTAATCTGGTAAGGATCAACGGGACCGTAGTAGGTCAGTGTGAAGTTGTCGGCAGCAATCCAGTTGGCAGAAGTGTTGCGTGTGCGCAGACCCAGAACCAGGTCACCACCTGTAGAGGCGAAGTTCACCTCGAAGTGTTCGGGCTTTTCATTGCCAGTGTGGATCTCAGTGTACTTGTCAATTTCACCACCAGTTGCGAAGAGTTGAACACCCGTTACAGGGTTCTCAGCGGACTGCCACTGCTGAACAGCGATGCAGTCAACGGTGAACTGATACTTACCAGCGGGCAGGTACTGAACCGTCTGCTGCAATTCGGCATTGCCCAGAGTGCTGAAGGTACGATCAGGATTGAAGGAGGTACCGTTGTTAGCCCATGCTTCAATGAACTTGTTGATTTGCACATCTCCATTGGTGTAGCTTGCACCTTGGTAACCGATGTTGGTGGCATTTGTACCACTTTTGAATGTGCATACCCAACCATTGATGTTACCCTCAAATGTGGGATTTACCAGCATGGAAGTGAAGTCGACTGGATTATCGGGAGCTGCGTCCTTACCCAGTTCGGCAACCTTGGCCTCCATGTATGCACGATGCAAGGGTTCGTAGGCTGCTTTCAGGGCTTCGAGGTCAGAACCGTTATACACAGAAGTGTACTGCTCATAATCAACCTCCAGACCTTCGTCCACGATAGCTACAGCCAAGTTGTAGAGTGCAAGTTTGGCCTCGTAAACCTCGAACAAAGCAGCCATAGACTCGGCTGCACTGGGGTCGAAACCTTCAACAGCTACAAACTGCCATTCAACATTGGAAGCTGTTTTTGCGGCATTGAAGACTACAGGCGCGCCAGGAGTTTGACCAGCAGCATACTCACTGCCGTCGGTGTTGAAACCCTGCTCGGGAAGAGACTGCCAATAGTAGTTACCGTTAGCAGTCTTCGTAAAGTTCCAGTACCAGGAAGCTTGACTGCCGCGGTCAACAAAACCATGTTCCACACCATCGCGGAACATGTAGGTGTTGCTGATGCCACGACCACCCTCGTAGCCGTTTCCTCCGTAGAACGTGAAACTACCGTTCAACTTCAGTTTTACAGCATCGGGATAGATGTCAACTTCATCTTCACCAAGGGGCTCCACTACAACAGACATGTAGGGTTTACTATCGGTACCCAGAGAAATTTGGGTAGCCCATGCGTTGGCGCCAGTCACGAACTGACCACAACCAACGTTGTAGAGGTAATAGGCAGTAGTACCGTCAGCCACGTAGTCAATCTTCTCATAAGGAGAATCGGGAGCTACGGGAGCCGTCCACGTCTGTGCCTGCATGCCAATGGCCACCAGAGCCATAGCAATCAATGAGAGTAATTTTTTCTTCATTGTTTTTAGGATTTAGTTAGTAATAAGTTAATTATAATCACTTTTGGCTGGCAAATATACGAAAAAAACATCATGCACCAAACTTCGTTACGTTTTTTAACTAATTTAACTATTTGATTTGCATTCTTGTATGTTCCTTTTCATATAAAATATGGTATGTGCGTGCGTACGAGAGGGGGGATTCGAAGTCAATGCAAGCATTTCTTCGTCTTTGTTTCAATAAAATTTGTTTTTCCTCTCGCTTAATCGTATCTCTGACTATCTTCTTAGATAGGCTACACCTTGGAAAATTACAAATGTATTTGCTTTTTCGCTCGGTTTGCACTATCTTTGCAGTCATGATGCAGAAAGTTAAACCCAAGAAGTTCCTTGGTCAGCATTTCCTAACCGACCTTGCAACGGCTCGTCGCATTGCCGACACGGTGGACGCTTGCCCCGACTTGCCCGTATTGGAGGTGGGACCTGGCATGGGCGTGATGACTCAGTTTCTCATGCCTAAACCACGGGAACTGAAGGTGGTGGAGATTGACTTCGACTCAGTGCGTTATCTTCGCGAACACTTTCCACAACTGGAGGAGAATATCATCGAAGACGACTTCCTGACCATGCGTCTCGATCGTACCTTCCAGGGACGTCCTTTCGTCCTTACGGGAAACTATCCCTATAACATTTCCTCACAGATATTCTTCAAGATGCTGGAGTATCGCCATCTCATTCCTTGCTGTACGGGTATGATACAAAAGGAGGTAGCCGAGCGTTTGGCTGCCCGACCTGGCAATAAGACGTATGGCATTCTGTCGGTGCTCGTTCAGGCTTGGTACGATGTGGAGTATTTGTTTACCGTCGAACCTGGCGTTTTCAATCCTCCTCCTAAGGTGCGTTCGGCAGTAGTATGCCTAAGGCGTAACGAAGTCGAACAGTTGGATTGCGATGAGCGTCTGTTCCGTCGGGTGGTGAAGACCACCTTCAACCAGCGACGCAAGACGTTACGCAACAATATCCGCCCTCTTCTGTCGGAATTAGGTATCGATGGTACCGAACTTCTGCAGGATGATTTCTTCAACCAGCGTCCCGAACAACTCAGTGTGGAAGACTTTATTAAATTGACAAAGAGAATTGAAGCAAGCCAATAAGATATTACGCATCCTGTTGCCCATCCTTCTGGGTGGTGCCATCCTGTGGTGGATGTATCGAGGATTTCAGTGGGAACAAGTGGTTTCTGCCCTCACTTCCGACATGCGTTGGGGTTGGATGCTTCTCAGTATGCCTTTCGGTATTCTGGCTCAGGTGTTCCGTGGTCTCAGGTGGCGTCAGATGCTCGAACCCATGGGTGAGCGTCCTCGTCGCATTTCCTGTGTCAATGCCATCTTCCTCTCCTATGGTAGCAGTCTGGTTGTGCCACGTGTGGGAGAACTATTGCGTTGCGGTTATCTCAGTCGTTATGAAGGTACGCGCATGAGTCGTGCTTTGGGAACGGTGGTTACTGAGCGAGTGGTCGATGTTCTGCTTATCCTATTGCTTACATTGGTCACGGTGTTGTGGCAGGTTCCCGTCTTTGTTCGCTTTATGAACCGCACGGGAATGTCGGTTAAGGGCATCTTGTCGGGTTTCTCTCTCACGGGTTATTTGGTAACGGCTTTGTGCGCTTTGGTCGTGATTGTCATGATCTGGTACTTCCTGCGCCGCTTCCATGCTTTTGACCGTGGGCGTGAAACGTTGCGTGGACTGATTGATGGCTTGATGAGCATCCGCGACGTACGCAACAAATGGCTCTTCTGGGCATATAGTTTAGGTATCTGGCTTTCCTATTTCCTCCACTTCTATCTTACTTTCTATTGCTTCTCCTACACAGAGCACCTTGGACCAATGGCGGCTTTGGTGGCATTTGTGGTAGGAACTTTTGCCGTCATAGTTCCCACACCTAATGGCGCAGGACCTTGGCATTTTGCAGTCAAGACCGTGCTTATGCTTTATGGGGTTGACGGGAACGATGGAGCAATGTTCGTCCTCATTGTTCACACCCTGCAGACTGCTTTGGTAGCACTCTTAGGAATATTTGCGGCAATGTGGGCAATAGGAAGCGGAAAGAAGAGTTAATCGTACAACCTTGTAATGTCGGCTCCATCGTAATAATGATGGAGAATCTCGTCGTAGGGATGGCCTTCGGTAGCCATAACGGCGGCACCTATCTGGCACATGCCCACACCGTGCCCCCATCCACAGCCATGAATGATGAAACGCTGAGGAGTCTCGGAACCTTCGGCATACTCGTAATCGACAGTGAAGTTCGACGATTTCAAGTGCGTGTGACTGAGCGTGCGACGTATCTCCAATTCCTTACCGATGGTGAACGAAGCCTCACTGCCCACAATCTTTAATCGAACCAGATGACCACTCTTCCCGCGTTCCACATCTTCCAGACGGAGTATGGAACCCAAGTCGCGTCCCAGTCGCTCAGTAATGATGTCATGCAGTTCCTCTTGTGCGTACTCAACCGTCCAGCGATAGAAGTCGGTGGTTTCCTGGTCGTAGTCATTCAAGACGGTTTCCAGCAGTTGGCGGTCGGTGGTGTTGCAATAGGGGTCGCTTACGGCGTGCAGGTAGGGATGAGGCTGGTCCTCCCAGCAGTTCTCGAAGTCGTTGGTCATACCTCCGCAGCATTTGCCAAAGCGTGCGTCGCACACCTGGCCATCGTACATAAGTGCCTGCCCGCGGGTTTCCTCTATGGCTTGTCGCACTTCGGGACTGATGTCGCGCGTGATGCCTTGGTATCGTTGGCAATGGTCGTCGGCACAGACATCGAAAATGGTGTGTTCCTCTTGGTCGTGCCAGCGTATGAGTTCGGTGTCGGTTCGCTTAAACTGGAAGAAAGCCTGTCCTGTGCCTTGCTTCCGCTTTTCCATCTGGGCCAAGAGCCACGAACGGCTGATGACGGCGCTTGCCTTCAGGAACTCCAACGGGCAGGTGGCTTTCATCTCACTGCTGATGACGCTTGTCAGATAGGTTTCTACGGGTAGGACATTGATGGCCACAATCTTGCTCTCGTCGATGACCAGTTGCAACTTCCCCTGGAAGGTCTGTGTCTCTTGGCGTTCCCAGTGGAACTGCTTGCCGATGGTCACCTCATGCAGACTAAATGAAGACTCCTCCGACAGGGGGCGGAAAGTCAGGTCGTGATAGATGTTCCCGTTCCACTGCAGGGCACCATCCTCGATGCCGACAGTTTGCTCGCCCGTCACGATATTTCCTTTGGCACGGAAATCGCCGTTCAGGCAGAAAGTGAGTTTCTCGGTGGTCATTATGCCGACGGATACTTCAGGCTCGGATTGTTCGGTTTGTTCGGAAGTTTCAGGACTTTCGTTGTTCTCGTTGTCCTGTATCTTGTCAATCACGGGTTGCAGTTCATCCTCGGTCATAGTTACCTCGCGAAGGATGCTCAGGGATTGTGCCGCAGTCAGTCGGCGGAAATCCTCTTCGCGTGGGGTGATGATGAGGCCTCCCATGTCCAATGCACCTGGACTTATCATCAACTGTTCGTCGCCTTGGGCGAAGTAGCAGTCGGGTCTGTGTTTCTTACGTGGGAAGATGAGCGTGATGATTTCGTCGTCTCGTCCGCTGCCCCATTCCTGATGCCAAGAGATGACGTTCATGTGTGGCTCGGTAGCCCCGTTAGGTATGGGCAGAGCTTCGTAGAGGCGTTGGCATAATACGCTGTCGGGCGCTGTGGGAAGGGAACGAATCACGAATACGGGACAGGCCCAGGAGCGTAGCAGGTAGAGTCCGCAACCGCGCTTGTTGCCAGCCTCCTCCACTTCGACTTGCTGTTGAGGTGTGACGGGATAAAGTTTTTGCAACTGCGTCTCGTAATGCTTCCAATCTTTTTCCAAAGGCAGTAGCCCTCGGAGTCCGGCTTGCAGGTGGCAGTGGTCGGGACATGACGCTCCGCACTCAGGTCCGTTGTAGAATACGATGTGACGGGGCATGTTCCAAGCCAAGTGCCGCAAGGTGTTGAAGTGCGTAAAGATGGCCTGTGGTTGGTGTCGCCGTGTGGGGATGGTCAAGTGTCCTGGTAAGATGGGGAAGGGGTTGAGCAGTATTTCATAGTGCTTCTCCGTGGGCAGGCTGTGCTGTTCCTTCGGACGGTTGTGACTGCAGAGGAAACAAGGCCGTTCGCTGATGGTCTTAGCATCCACCTTAGCCCCGGTGCTGACGATTCGCTTGGGGTTCCACTGTACGGTCAACGCCAAATCGCCCTGTGTCAGTTCTTTTGTTTGCACGTTGGCGAGAGCGGCATAGTTCTCGGCAGCAATGGCCCAGTTTGCCACTTCCGATGCGTGAAATTGTTCGATTTCATCGGCATTTACCTCATGTTGCCAAAGTCGGTTCAGTTGTTGCCTGGCTCGTATCTCCAGCGTTCGCAGTTGGTCCTTGTACAGGTTGTTGCGGTTCACGGCTTCGATGCTCAACGCAGCATCGCTGTTGCCTTCCCATCGGCGACACAGATACAGTTCGTCGTAGATGCGTCCGATGCGATAGCGCCGGCTCAGCATCAGTCCCAGAGCGTAGTCTTCGCCATAACTGGTGTTCGGGATCTGAATCTGGCGAAGTATGGGTGTGAAGAACGCACGGGGTGCGCCCAGTCCGTTGATGCGAAGGGCGTTGTTTCGTCCGTTGGCTTCGGTCCATTCGCTGTGGTCGATGAGTCCTGGCGGCAATGTCTCCAACTGGAAATTACAAATGCGGTACGAACCAATCACCATCGCTGCATTCTCGGCATAGAACGTATCGACGATGCGTTGCAGGGTGTTTGGTGAGGAATAAAGGTCGTCGGAGTCGAGCTGCACGGCAAACCGTCCGCAGCGCGGGTCGTGTATGGCCAGATTCCAGCAACCGCCTATGCCCAGGTCGTCGCGTTCGGGGATGAGATGGACCAGGGAGGAGTGAGGAGCGAGGAGTGAGGAGTCGTTCAGCAGTCTTTCCAGAGTTTCCGTTGTCCCGTCCGTCGAGTGGTTGTCGATGACGATGACGTTGAAGGGGAACGTCGTTTCCTGAGCCAGAGCCGACCGCACGGCGTCTTCGATGGTGCGAACGCGATTCCTCACGGGGATGATGACGGAGGCCTCGACGGGCATCGGTTCGCGGTCGAGGATGATCTGTTCCCACTCGCCAGCCGCCATGTAGGCATTGATTTGGCGCAGGTGCCGGGTCACAGCCCGTTCCATTTCCACCTGTCGCGCACGATTGCGCGGGTCAACGTAGTCGAACTGCTTCTCCCCACTCAGCCTGCAGTCGCTTTCCACCTCCGTATAGAGGTATTCCGTGATGTGCAGGGGCAGCATCTCGCGCGAAAGGAACAATCGCAAGTCGTAGAGTCCGGCATGCTGGTACGGATGCACGATATCCTGCTCGAAGTAGCGTTTCAGGCTTTCTGCGCGTATGAGCAGTACGGAACCCATCGTGAAGTCGTCGCGCACCGAACCCAGTTGGTAGTCGATGAGTGGGCGGCGCTCCTGCGTCCCGTCGGGGTGTTTGATGTAGTGGTCGGCATAGAGCATCTGCGCCCCGCTGTCGTCGGCAATGGTCACCAGTCGGGTCAGCGCCTGATAGCCCAGTTCCAGGGGCATTGTCTTCGTGTACAGGAGGGTGTATCGGGCGTGGCATCGGTCGGCAATGTCGTTAAGCACGCGCGTTGCGAAAGGGGGCTCCGTCAGCTGGTGAATCTCGCCCACATTGGGGTCGCTTCGCAGTTGGTCAATTAGGGACAGGGCATCCGCCTCGTCCCCGTAGGGAATAAAACAATCAATGTTACGTTGAATCATAAAATCCGTGTTTTGCATGTAAAAGTACAAATAAGCAAGGACAAGACAAAATAAAAATTAAAAAAGTTTTCCCTTCCACCTCCCCATCACTCCTTATTCCGCCTCTGGGAGGGCGAGAAGGGGGTTAACGACTTCGTCGAGGAGTTCTTGCTCCCTTTCACTACGCAAGCGGCAAGCCGATTACTTGCTCCATTTTATTTCGCAAGCGTCCTTAAGGCCGAGCGAAAAGGACGATACGTTTGCCGGCAGTGTATCATTTCCCTTAATCTTCTTTACTCCATTTCGTTCCATTTCTCAGTTTGTTTTGATGATTAACTTTATTCATTATACATTATTCATTATTCATTAGCGAAGCTCGCTTCGCGCCTAGGTTCGTGGCGCCTCGAACGCAGATACGTGATGCATTGAACCTAATCTCGTTTCTCGGTGTCTAAGGAAGGCCCTCCCCCTCGGGGGAGCGGGGAGAGGGGTCCCTTCTCTCAACCTTAATACAAAAGTACAAAAAATATCTGACATGACCAAATAATTTGGGCTTGCGGGGGCTCGCGAGCGAAAGATTTTTTGAAAAAGCCTTATAATTCATTAATAACCAATTGTTTAAGTGTTTATTCAATGTCATTCTATCCTTCACCACGATTACAGATTACAGATTACAGTTTTGTAGGGGACAGTTGTGTAGATGTGTTGGACGAGTCAAGCGAGCAAGCTCGAGTGGACTCCTACATCTAACAATAAATTTTGTCTGGCGTGATTGTGCAGGTTGCATAATTTTTTGTATCTTTACGGCGAAATATGGAAAAGAAAGAGATAAAGATTGACCGGAAAACTTTGGATAAACCCCGTTTCTTCACAACGGAACGTCCAATGGAAGGCGGTATAACGGAAGAGCGCCGCATCGCCCTCAACGATGACAAGACAAAAGTTGTGTGTGTGGAGTAAAAGAGATAAGTGAGAATAATCTAATATTGGTTATAAAGAATTATGCCTAATAGATGTTTGTTTATTGCCTCCTTCAAGAATTTTGTGGAACAGGATCGTTTGGCAGTTCTTGGTTCACTCCATAACAATTATCATGGTGAAGCATTGACCACAACAGATGAGGCTTGGATGGGTGAGATTGATATCTTGCAGGATGTCTTACAACCATGGAAAGAAGAGGATGCACAGGTTATCTTTGAATACGAAATTCCACGATTAGGTAAACGTATTGATGTGGTTCTACTCCTGCGTGGAATAATCTTCTGTCTTGAATTCAAAGTTGGGCAAAAAGATGCCCTCCAGGCTGATGTGGAACAAGTAATGGATTATGCTCTTGACCTAAAAAACTTCCATCGTTTCAGTCATGATAAGATTATTGTGCCTATCCTGATTCCTACAAAGTATGTATCATCGACAAAAGTTTTTCAACCTTCTGTTTATGATGACCAAATATATAACCCTCTGATTTCTGGTTCAGACCATCTTCAGAACCTGATAGAAAACGTACTAAATCATGCTAAGGCCTCCCAAAACGGAACAATAGACAATTGGGTAATAAGTCCTTACACGCCGACACCGACTATAATCGAAGCAGCTCGCGCTTTATATGAGAACCACTCTGTAGAGGACATAACCCGCCATGAAGCAGACAAGGTTTCAACAGACCGTACCATAAACTACATTCTTCAAATAATAGAGCGAAGCAAAGTTCATAATAAGAAAAGCATTTGTTTCGTGACAGGTGTTCCTGGTGCTGGAAAGACCCTTGTAGGACTTGATGTAGCAATCAAACAAACATACAAGAGTGGTGAGTTGGATAAGGAAAACGGTGCCGTCTATTTGTCTGGTAACGGTCCCTTGGTGGCAGTTCTTACGGAAGCTCTTGCTCGTGACAACCAAAAGAAGTGCAAAGCCAAAGGTGAACAAAAAAATCTTTCAGACTCAAGGCGAGAAGTAAGTGAATTTATTCAAATTATTCACCGTTATCGTGATAATATGCTGGCCAAGATAAAGAACCCTGTAGAAAATGGTATTGTTGAGATAGATCCCGAAAAGGCAATTCTTTTGGAGCATACAGGTTATGGCGAAGTGGAGCATGTAGCTATTTTCGATGAGGCCCAGCGTAGTTGGACGCATAACCGTATTGCAGACTATCTAAAGCGAGGAGGTACCTACGGTAATAAACTAAAGGTTCCCAACTTCCCCATGTCAGAGGCAGAGTTCTTAATTTGGTCGCTTGACCAACGAGAAGATTGGGCTGTCATCATTTGTCTTGTGGGAGGAGGTCAGGAAATCAACACTGGCGAAGCAGGCATTACGGAATGGATAAAGGCATTAAATTCCATGTTCAAGCATTGGGATGTATATATCTCTGACAAATTAACTGATGAAGAATATGCCGAAGGTCGCGTAAACGAATTGCTACAAAACAATGATAAAGTAACCTTCGCAGAGGACTTACATCTTGCCGTTAGCCTTCGTTCCTTCAGGGCTGAGACTCTTTCGGCATTTGTGCAGTCAATGCTTACCTTCCGCCCAGATGCTGTAGATCTTTACAAAGATGTTACAAGTAGGAAGTATCCCATCTTATTGACTCGCAACATGGACACAGCAAGGGCTTGGCTAAGGAAAAAGGCTCGTGGAACACAGCAAACAGGGGTTCTTGTTACGAAAGTGGCGGCACGCTTCAAACCATTGGCTGTTCACATTCTTGCACAAGACGAGGATAATGCCGTTCATTGGTTCCTTGAAGATAAGACTGACATCCGTTCTTCCAACTATCTAGAGGATGCAGCTACTGAAATCCAAGTACAAGGGTTGGAATTAGACTATGCCTGCGTGCTTTGGGATGCTGATATGCGGATTGAAGATGGAAAATGGAACTTTTATAAGTTTAACGGAAAGAATAAATGGAATCCTGAAAACAACAAGGAGAATCAGAAGTACATGCTTAATGCTTATCGTGTACTACTTACACGCGCACGTCAGGGCATTATAATTTGTATTCCCAAAGGCAATAGCAATTTCACACCTGAAGGTTTTCCTGAAGACCCAACACGCCTTCCTGAGTTTTACAATGGGGTGTATGAATACTTGAAAGGGATAGGAATAGAGGAAATATAAAGTTGGGCAATAGTTGATAAGATGTCGCTTATTTACAAAATATTAAGCATATTCAAATCCGATAAAGCGGATTTCCAAGTTTTAACTCCTGAGATTAAGGAGTTGATGGAATTTCGTAAGGAATTATTGTCATTTCAAGAGGTTGACAGATACATTGCCCGTTCGGACTATTCTTTTTTACGTGAAAAATATTCAAACATCTATACTTTCTTTGATAATGCAAGAAAGGCCGACACCTTGGATTATTATTGTGAAAAGAATGCCCTAGAGAGAAAATATGTTAATAAGTTTCTTTCTGAATTTGAGGACGTATGTTTGAGTGAAGAATCGTCTATTATCGCAAAGCATAATGAGCAATATGTAACAAAACACCTTAAAGAAGAAAAAGAATACCTAGACAATATTCTATTACCTGTTGACCCCAAAATAAGATTAGATGAAGAACAGAGAAGAGTTGTCTTATCGGATGAAGATTACACGTTGGTAATTGCTGGTGCAGGTGCAGGTAAGACAACCACAGTATCTGCAAAAGTAAGGTATCTCGTTGAGAAAAAGCATATTTCTCCAGAACAAATTTTGGTTATATCATTTACGAACAAAGCTGTTGGCGAACTTCGCGATAAAATCAATAAGGAATTAGCGATTCCATGCCCTGTAACAACATTCCATAAAACTGGATATGCAATCATGCGTCGCCAAGATTCTGAGCGCAGGATGATAGTTGACCAGGGCTTTATGTTCAATGTTATCAACAATTATCTCAAAAGTAATACTCTTGAGAATCCGGAGTTGGTGGATAAACTTATCCTATTTTTTGGCAGTTACTTTGATGCACCATATGAAGGTACAGACTTAAATGATTTCTTTAATTATATCTCAAAAGCAGACTTTTCCACAATTCGTGGAAATATAGATGAGTATTCCGAGCAAATTATTGATAAAAGAACGGGGAGATGTCAAACGATAGCACGTGAGACTTTACGCTCAACTCAAGAAGTTTTGATTGCTAATTTTTTGTATTTGAACGGAATAGATTACGTATACGAAAAACCTTATCCATTTAATATAGCATCGTCGTATAAAGTATATACGCCAGATTTTACTATCACTCAAGAAGATAAGGTTGCTTATATAGAGCACTTTGGTATCACCCAAGATGGAAGAAATAGCCGATATAATGCTGAGCAAATTGCTAAGTATAAAAACGAGGTTAATGACAAAGTGAGGTTGCATAAGAAGCACGGAACAGATTTAATCTATACATTCTCGGCTTATAATGATGGCAGGTTCTTGTTAGAACACCTGAAGGAAGAACTTATAGAACACGGATTTGAATTGCAACCGCGTTCTTCTATGGAAGTCTTTGAAAAAATTGTAAATACAGAAGAAAACAGATACATCTCTCGTCTTGTTAATTTAATCTGCACCTTCATTCAAAATTTCAAAACAAATGGTTATACAGCGGAGAAGTTCTTTGCATGGAACGCTACCTCAAAGAACGAACGCACAAAACTCTTCCTCACCATATGCGAGCAATGTTATCATGAATACTCAAAACGTCTGAAAGAGAGGCATGCAATAGACTTTGAGGATATGATTAATGATTCTGCTCGTATTTTGCGAGAGGCTAAAGAACAGAAGCTCGAATTGAATTTCAAATATATAATTGTTGATGAATACCAAGATATATCTCGTCAACGTTTTGACCTAACCAAAGAGTTGAGTAATTTGTGTGATGCCAAGATAATTGCAGTTGGCGATGACTGGCAATCAATATATGCCTATGCAGGTTCGGATATCACATTATTTACTCATTTCAAAGACACATTTGGATACGGTTTAGAACTTAGTATAACTAAGACGTATCGTAATGCTCAGGAAGTTATAGATATTGCAGGAGGTTTCATACAGAAGAATTCTGAACAAATACGGAAAGCGCTGATTTCTCCAAAGCATATCTCAAATCCCGTAATAATCCAAACTTATACAGAAGATGTAGATCGTAAGCAATACGAAGGAAAAGGAGGCAAATTCTTCTTAGTTGGCGAGACGGTTAACAAACTTATGAAAGAAATCCTTGCAGAGAATCCGAAATCGTCGATTTTGTTGTTAGGCCGTTATGGTTTTGATGGTTTTCATCTTACAAAATCTGCGGATTTTGAGTATTGGGAAAAAACAGGAAATGTTACATCCAAGACCTTCGCAGACATTGAGATGGAATTTATGACTGTTCATCGTGCTAAAGGATTGGGATATGATAATGTTATTATTATCAATGCTATTGATTCTGTATATGGTTTTCCTACAAAGATACAAGATGACCCTGTTTTACAATATGTCGTCAAAACAGACCGTTCTATCGAGTACGCGGAGGAACGGCGTCTATTCTATGTAGCGTTGACTCGTACAAAGAATCGAGTTTATATCGTAACACCTCAGCAACGGCCTTCAGAATTTGTTCGTGAGTTGGTGAAAGATTATCCGAATGTTACCTTGCGAGGGGAACTCGATGAACGTCAACAAGACTTGGGAGATATTAAACACTGTCCCATTTGTGGTTACCCATTGCAATTAAGATATAAAAAAGCGTATGGTATGAAATTGTGGATATGCTCAAACGAGCCTGAAATATGTGATTTCATTACCAATGATTTGCGCGGTAATGGTATGTCCATTCTAAAATGTGATCAGTGCAAAGATGGCTATTTAATCGTTAAGCCAGGTAAGTCATTTCCATTCTTGGGATGTACAAAATATACAACGGATGGTAAAGGCTGTAATAGGATGATGACATACAAAGAATATTGGAATTATATTAACAACAATCATCTATATAAATACTAAATGAATGTCCTAAGGTAGGTCATGAAACAAATAGAAGTTGTTGCTGCTATAATACACGACGATTGTCGCATCTTCGCCACACAGCGAGGCTATGGTGACTGGAAGGACTATTGGGAGTTTCCAGGAGGAAAAATGGAGGGGGAAGAGACTCCTGAAGATGCATTGAAAAGAGAGATTTGGGAAGAGTTGGAAACGAGGATTGTAATAGAGCGACTTATCACTACCGTTGAATACGACTACCCTAAGTTTCATCTGACTATGCATTGCTTCTGGTGTCACGTTGAAAGTGGTTCGTTGACTCTTAAAGAACATGAGGCCGCACGATGGCTACATAGGGATGAACTAGATAGTGTTGAATGGTTACCTGCTGACAAGATTGTTATAAACTCTTTTCCGCCGTCGCTTGTTCGATAGAGGAAGTGATGGATGCGCTTGCGGAGCAAGCCGATTATGTACCTCTGAGCCTTCAGTGAAGTCTCTTAGGTACTATCGCTCTACAAATTGCAAATAAATTTGCATTTGTGCTCACTTATTCGTACCTTTGACCTGCGGTCTTAGGTACTCCCGCTCGGGAAAAATAGAATAGAGAAAAATATTGCTTTCGCAATTATGGCCTAAGGCCACGAAAAAGCCCTTTAATACGCTTTTTGTAAGTGAACTTACAAGCGAATAAAGATGCCTTTCTATCATTTTTCTCTATTTTTTTGTTTTTCCACTCACTTATTCGTACCTTTGACCTGCGGTCTTAGGTACTATCGCTCGGAAAACATCAAATAAATTTGTGTTTTCGCTCACTTAATCGTACCTTTATCGCTCGAAACGTGTGTCAAAAAAAACAAGAACCTGTCTAAAACCTAAAAACAAGAGTTATGGATGAACAGAAAATGCCCACCATCGAGGAGGTCTTCTCCTGGATGAGAAAGCTTTATGATGAGAGTTATTCCGGTCTCACGAAACTGGAAAAGAGCGAGCAGCACATGTATGGGACCATGGTCACTACGCCCAACGACAAGAAGTTTATGGTGCGCATGCTCGACGAGACGAGCCAAATTCGTGACAGAAAGAAGTTGGCCTTGCGCGTGAAAGAACTTATCGACCAATATGGGATTCCCAAGTTCCTTGGCCCCACCGACCATATGCTCTTCTGGATGTACCAGAAGTTTGCCTACAGGCCTCTGTTCAGCTGGGCTGCTGTGCCCATCATCAAATGGAGGCTGCGGCGTGACACCAGTCGCGTCATCATCAATGCGGCGCGTCCCAGTCTGACGGAACACCTTGCCACTCGCTTCGAACAGAACATTGGTCAGAACGTCAACCTCCTCGGTGAGGTGGTCCTTGGCGACGAGGAGGCTGAAAAGCGCTATCAGTCGTACCTCGAGGCCTTGAAGGAACCCGATATCAACTACATCTCCGTTAAGATTTCGGGTATTTATGCCCAGACGCATGCCCTTAATTATAAGGAGTGTTTCCCCGAACTGGTGCGTCGCATGTCGGAGCTCTATCAGACGGCGATAGACTATCCCTATACGGATGCTAATGGCGTCACGAAGCCGAAGTTCATCAACCTCGATATGGAGGAATACAAGGATGCGCACCTGACCATGAAGCTGTTTAAGGATGTGCTGTCCTTGCCTCAGTTCAAGAATTATGAGGCAGGCATCGTGGTGCAGGCCTACTTGCCCGATGCGTGGGGGTTCCAGAGCGAGTTGCTGGAGTTTGCCCGCAAGCGAGTGGAGGAGGGCGGTTCGCCTATCAAGATGCGTATCGTGAAGGGCTGCAACCTCGATATGGAAAACATCGTGAGCGACCTGCGTGGTTGGCCTAATCCCGTGCGCAGCAGCAAGACGGAGGTTGATGCCAACTACCTTCACATCATCGAACGCGGACTGAAGCCTGAGAACGCTCGCGTGCTGCACATCGGAATGGCGTCGCACAATCTCTTCACCATCTCTTATGCCTATCTCCTCACACAGATGTACCAGACTCCGAAGGATTGCTTCTGCTTCGAAATGCTCGAGGGAATGGCCAACCACGTTTGGCGTGCGCAGAAGAAGCTGGGCAACCACGTCATCCTGTACACCCCTGTGGTGAAGAAGGAACACTTCCTCAACGCCATCTCCTATCTGGTTCGACGAATGGACGAGAACACGGCACCCGACAACTTCCTCACGCACAGCTTCTCTTTGAAACCCGATACGAAGGAATGGCGGGAGTTGCAGCAACAGTTCATCGACGCTTACAACATAAAGGACTCGCTCGACCACACTCCCACCCGCACGCAGGATCGCAACCTGCCCTACGTGGGGCAGGAGCCAAAGGACGAGATGATAAACGAGCCAGACACCGACTTCGACCGCTTCTGCAACCAGCAGTGGGTGGAGAAGATATTTGCCAAGTGGAAAGCCCCCACCGATGGAGGGGAGAAGACAGTCGAACGCGCTGAGTGGGGCGACTGGAAGCCAGGCGACTTGCTGCCGACGCAGATAGGCAACGAACTCGTGTTTAACGACGACCACGCACAATATTTCGACCGCTCGCAAGAGGGCGATGTGCTCGTCTGCGAGATGTCACGTGCCAATAAGACTCAGGTCAAGCAGATACTGGAGACCGCCTACAGCGACCCAGGTAAGTGGCGTGAAACATCGGTCGAGGAGCGACATCGGATTATGTATCGTGCCGCAAACATTCTGGGCCAGATGCGCGGCGACCTTAACGGTTCGATGTGTGCCATTACGGGCAAGACCATCGAGGAAGCCGATGTGGAGGTCTCAGAGGCCATCGACTACTGCCGCTTCTATACGACAACAATGAAGAAATTCGACGCGCTGCCCGACATCGAGATGAAGGCAAAGGGGACGGTGCTCGTGCTCTCACCCTGGAACTTCCCGTGTGCCATCCCTTGTGGAGGTGTCGTCGCAGCCCTTGCTTCCGGCAACACTTGTGTGTTGAAGCCTGCTACCGTAGCAGCACCCGTGGCTTGGCTCTTTGCCAAAGCTTTCTGGGAGGCAGGTGTGCCGAAGGAAGCCCTTCAGGTGATTATTGCCGACCGCGAAGCTACTCCTTTGCTCACCTCCTCTCCTGTTATCAAGCACATTATTCTCACGGGTGGAACCGAGACGGCACAAAGCATAGCACATGCCAACCCGCGTAAGCCCCTTTCGGCAGAGACGGGTGGCAAGAATGTCATCATCCTTTCGGCCAAGGGCGACCGCGACCACGCCATCATGAATGCTTGTCGTTCGGCCTTCGGAAACGCCGGTCAGAAGTGTTCTGCTTGTTCGCTCCTCCTTGTCGAGCGCTCGGTTTATGACAATCCTGAATTCTTCGAGAAACTGAAGGATTGCGCTTCCTCGCTCAAGGTGGGCGGCGTGTGGAATGCCGGCAACATCGTTGGTCCGATGATTACGAACCAAAACGACAAACTCGAGCAGGCCTTCAAACTCGAGCGTGGTGAACGCTGGCTGATTGCTCCCGAGTTCGTTGATAAAAAGAAATACATACTCCGTCCTACCGTGAAGGTTGGCGTGAAGCCGGAGTCCTTTACTTTCCGAACCGAACTCTTTGCTCCCTTGCTGGCGGTTGCTCCTTACGACACACTTGAACAGGCGGTTGACCTCGTCAATGGTCTCGACTATGGCCTTACCTCTGGACTGCAATCGCTCGACGAACAAGAGCAACGCTATTGGAAGAACCACATTCAGGCGGGTAACCTTTACATCAATCGTGGAATTACGGGAGCCGTTGTCAATCGTCAACCCTTCGGCGGCATGAAACTCTCCGCGTTTGGTCCTGGACTGAAAGCTGGTGGTCCCAATTATGTAGCCCAGTTCATGACGATTACCGATCGCGAAGGCTCGAAGACGGACTTCCGCACATCCTATGCCGAATGGTACGAACGCGAATTCCGTCATGCCCGCAACATACAGCCCAAGATTCGTGGTGAGCAGAATGTCTTCCGCTATCTGCCCCTGCGTGACGGAATGGTGCTCCGACTCTTTGGCGATGAGACGAAGGAACAAGTAGAGATGGTGGCCCTTGCAGCCCGCACGGTAGGAACTCCGCTCACGATATCCGTTGCTGATGACAACGCTTTGATTCCAAGCCTGCAGAACCTGGGAGCACAGGTCGTGAAGGAGAATCTTGCCGCCTTCTGCGAGAGCATCAAGCGCTTCGAGCGCGTTCGCACCATCTCTCGCCAAGTGCCTGATGTGGTGTTCGAGGCTGCAGCCAATGCCAACAAGTACATTGCCCAGTCGTTGCCAGTCCGAAATGGTCGCATCGAGCTTGCCTTGTACATTAAGGAGCAGTCTATCTCCAACGAATATCATCGCTATGGGTCACAAATCGAGATTCCTGCTGTGGAATAACAAATGGCCAGCCGAAGTCTTGTAATTCTGTAATAACGATATAACGCAAAATCATAACATGAAGCATTTCCTTGCCGTAGATTTGGGCGCAACAAGCGGACGAACAGTTCTCTCCGCTTTTGATGGGCAAAGCATTACTATGCGAGAGTTCACTCGGTTCAAGAATCCGCAAGTCCCCATCCTTGGCCACTTGTTCTGGGACCTTCCCCATCTGTACAATGAGATTATTTTGGCCTTGAAGAAGGTTGCCGACGAGGGTATTGAACTTACCTCTATCGGAATTGATACTTGGGGCGTTGACTTTGCTTTCTTCGGCAAGGATGGTCAGTTGCTGAGCCTGCCATATTGCTATCGCGACAGTCATACCGACGGGGCGGTGGAGCGTTTCTTCCACGAGCACATGTCGGCTCGCGATCTTTATGAGCGCACGGGCATTCAGTTCATGCCTTTCAACTCGTTGTTCCAGTTGGAGACTTTGAAGAAGAACGGGTGCACTGCTCTTGATGAGGCCGATAAGATACTCTTTGTTCCCGACGCCCTCACTTATATGCTTACGGGGAAGGCCGTTTGTGAATATACCATTCTGAGTACGAGCCAGATGCTTAACCCTGCTACAGGCGACATAGACGAGACTTTGCTCGACATATTAGGCCTGCGTCGCAGTCAGTTTGGCGAACTGGTTCAACCTGGTCATCAGGCAGGCGTCCTTACCCCACAAGTGCAGACTGCAACGGGTCTTGGACCAATTCCAGTCGTATGCGTTGCCGGACACGATACAGCATCAGCCGTAGCAGCAGTGCCTGCCGAAGATGAGGAATATGCCTATCTCTCTTGTGGCACATGGTCGCTGTTGGGAATTGAGAGTTCGCATGCCATTATCAACGACAAGAGCTTTGAATACAACTTCACGAACGAAGGCGGCCTTGACGGCACCACGCGCTTCTTAAAGAACATCTGTGGACTTTGGCTGTTCGAGAATTGCCGAAAGGAGTTCAACAGTGGTCAACGAATGGCCAATGGCCAGTGGCCTAAAGTGCCAGACGACGTGAACGAGTTGAATGCCTTGTGCCTGACTTCCGACTTCGATAGTCTCATCCAGCCCGACGACCCGCTTTTTGCCCATCCCGATAGCATGACGATGGCCGTTTGCGAGTATTGCCGTCGTACGGGTCAACCTGAACCGCAGACACCTGCCGACTATGTTCGTTGCATCTTCCGCAGTCTTGCACTCAGGTATCGCCAGATATTGGAAATCCTCGATGGAATGGCCGATTTTAGCATCAGGAAACTTCATGTCATCGGTGGTGGTTCGCTCAATCGCTACCTCATGCAGTGGACTGCCGACGCAACGGGCCTTCCCGTCATCGCTGGTCCTGCCGAAGGTACGGCGCTGGGCAACACACTGGTGCAGGTGAGGTCTGCAGGAGGTGTGACCACGCTTCCTGAGATGCGTCGTATCGTGGTGCGTAGTGTGGAACTGAAGACCTACCAACCCCATCACGATTCCGAATGGGACAAAGCCTATGAACAATTCCTAACACTTAAATAATATGAAAGAAGAAACTATCCGCAAGGCCTACGAAGTGGCGCGCGAGCGTTACGCAGAGGTAGGCATCGACACTGAGCAAGTATTGAAACAACTGCAGGATTTCCACCTCTCGATGCATTGTTGGCAGGCCGACGATGTGGTAGGTTTTGAGGTGCAAGCCGGCAGTCTTTCCGGTGGTATCCAGACTACAGGCAACTACCCTGGCCGGGCCCGTAACATCGATGAACTCAGAGCCGACATCCTGAAGGCTAAGAGTCTGATTCCCGGCACGCATCGTCTGAACCTTCACGAAATCTATGGTGATTTCCAAGGAAAGGTCGTTGATCGTGACGAGGTAGATGCCTCATATTTCCAGAGTTGGATTGACTGGGGTAAGGAGAACGATACCAAACTCGACTTCAACAGTAGCAGTTTCTCGCATCCCAAGAGTGGAAACCTCACATTGTCGAATCCCGACGACGGCATTCGTCAGTTCTGGATTGAACACACCAAGCGCTGTCGCGACATTGCCAACGCGATGGGAGAGGCGCAGGGCGACCCTTGCATTATGAACCTTTGGGTGCATGACGGCTGCAAGGACCAAAGTGTGAACCACTATCTCTATCGTCGCTTGCTGAAAGAAAGTCTCGATGAAATCTTCGAAAAGCCACAACCCATGATGAAGGATTGCATCGAAGGTAAGGTGTTCGGCATCGGTCTGGAGAGTTTCACCGTAGGTAGTCACGATTTCTATACGGCTTATGCGGCAAAGAACAACAAGATACTGACCATCGACACGGGTCACTACCACCCCACGGAGAGTCCTGCCGACAAGGTGAGCGCCGTGCTGCAGTTTGTACCCGAACTGATGTTGCATGTCTCGCGTCCTATCCGTTGGGATAGCGACCATGTGACCATCATGGACGACCCGACGCTGGAACTGTTCCAGGAAATCGTTCGTGCTCAGGCTCTCGACCGCGTTCACTATGGTCTCGACTACTTCGACGCCAGCATCAATCGCGTTGGTGCCTATGTCGTGGGCAGTCGTGCTGCACAGCGTTGTATGACTCGTGCCTTGCTCGAACCGACGGCTCTCATCAGTCAACTTGAACTCGACGGCAAGGGATTCCAGAATCTGGCGGCTATCGAGGAGTGCAAGTCGTTGCCTTGGGCTGCTGTCTATGACGAGTTCTGTGTTCGAAACAGCGTTCCCGTTGGTCTTGACTTTGTCAAGGAGGTGGAGCAGTACGAATGTGAAGTGACGAGTAAAAGATAAACCCCTATTCCTGACCCTTCCCGAGGGGAGGGAGTAGATACCTATTATAAGAAAAAATGGATAATAACGCAAGTTGCAATAGTAAACACTCTCCTTCGAGAGAGGTCGGGGGAGGGTCTTCTTCTTCCTCCTTAAAAAGCACCATCGCGGTATCTCTCACCAATTACCTCGACGCTGGAGCCATTGTGGCAGGAGCAAGTGGACTCACCCTGTGGCAGAACTATCTGGGGCTGTCGGAGGTGCATCTGGGGTGGCTCAACTTCATCAGTGCCAACTGCCTGGGAGCAGCCATCGGTGCCATCATCGGCGGATTCCTTGCCGATAAGTACGGGCGAAAGTTCATTTTCACCTACAACCTGTTGGTATATATGACGGGAGTCCTGCTCGTCATGTTGTCGGTCAACTTCCCCATGTTGCTATGCGGTTTCCTAGTCACTGGCATCTCTGTGGGCGTGGGAGTTCCCGCCTCGTGGACCTACATCAGTGAGAGTTCCGAAGTCAACAATCGCGGTCGCAATATCTGCATTTCGCAGATGTCGTGGGGCTTTGGTCCGATGTTCATCCTTCTGCTGGGCATGCTCTTTGCGCCAGGCGGATATTTGTTCGGTTGGGTCGAGGCGATAGCCCATGCTGTGGCAGGCGATGCCCTCTCTACGGAAGCCCTGAATGTCTTCAGTTCGCGTGTCGTATTCTTCTCCCTCTTTGTGGTTGCCTTTGTGGCTTGGAATCTACAGCGTGGACTGCAGGAAAGTTCTGAGTTCGAGGCGAATAACGCAGTCGGAGAGAAGACGGGACTCTGGGAAAACATCAAGGTGTTGTTCCGCAACAAAGTTGCAGTGCGCACTGCCGCTTTCCTTGCCACCATCTACCTTACCTGGAATCTTGTGGCCTCCGTGATGGGCTTCTTCCAGCCCCATATCTACGAGACAGCAGGCGGTGTCAGCAATGAGTATGCCAATATGCTTGCGTGTGCCGGATGGGCATTCGTCGTGGCCATCACCTTCGTGCTTTCGTTCCTCATCGACCGTCTGCCTCACAAACTCTTCTATGTGCTGGGCCTTATAGCAGCCCTTGCCACATGGTTTGTCATCATCGCAGGCGTCAACGGCATGGGCAGTCTGTGGGCATTCTCCATCCTCTGGGGCATTAACGGCGGTCTCTCCGTGCAGATATTCTATGCCTTGTGGGGCAGTGAACTCTTCCCTGCCAAGTTCCGTGCCGGAGCCCAAGGTCTGATGTTCTTTGTCGTGCGCGGTCTCTCGGCAGTGTGGGGAGTCGTCTTCACGCTCATCTATGGCGAGAACGGCGAAGGTTTCACCCTTGCCGCATGGTGCATGATAGTCCTGCTCGGCATCTCTCTCTTGGTCGGCGTCATCGGTGCTCCAAACACCCGTGGCAAGTCGCTCGAGCAGATAACCCGTGAGCGCTATGGAGAATAAGACCCACCTCCAGCCCCTCCCTTCTTGCCCCGTTGCACTCTGCACGCGAACAAGTTCGAGCGGTATGGAGGGACGTATATACTGACATAAAAAATAATAACTATAAGTAATATGCAAGAGATAAATGTAACTACTCCCCGCCCTACAAGGGAGGGGTTAGGGGTTGGGTCTTCTATTTTAGAAGGTCGCCCCGCCTTGAGGGCAGAAGTAGAGAAAGTTGCCGAAGTAGCAGGCTTTCTTTGGCAGAAGGGATGGGCTGAGCGCAATGGTGGCAACATCACCGTGAACGTGACAGAACTGGTGGACGACGACATTCGCCAGATGCCAGCCATTGGCCCAGTGACACCCATCGGGCTGACACTGCCCCACCTGAAGGGCTGTTATTTCTATTGTAAAGGTACGAACATGCGCATGCGCGATCTTGCCCGTCGTCCCATGGAGAACGGCAGCATCATCCGCATCCTCGACGACTGTGCATCCTACGAGATGATTGCCGACAACCCCGTTCGCCCCACCTCGGAACTGCCCAGCCATCTGGCCGTACACGACTATCTCCTCGCCAAGGGCTCGCCCTATCGAGCCTCGCTGCACACCCATCCCATCGAGCTCGTAGCTCTGACACACAGCCAGAAGTGGATGGAGAAAGATGTAGCAACGCGCATGCTGTGGTCCATGATTCCAGAGACCAAGGCCTTCTGTCCCCGCGGACTGGGCATGGTGCCCTACATGTTGCCCGGCAGTAACGAACTGGCAGAAGCCACCATCCGCACCATCGACGACGACTACGACGTGGTGATGTGGGAGAAGCACGGCGTCTTTGCCGTAGATGTCGATGTAATGGCCGCTTTCGACCAAATCGATGTCCTCAACAAGAGCGCCCTTATCTACATCCAGAGCCGCGCCATGGGTCACGAGCCCGAAGGCATGAGCGACGAACAGATGGCAGAGATGACTCGCGCCTTCAACCTGCCAAAGTAAATAAGATTTTAGGTTGATGACTAAGTGAGGGTGTGTTGAAACAGACATGCCCTCACTCTTTTTTGCATTTGTAACTTTTTTTGCTTGAAATTAAGTCTTTTTCGTAACTTCTGCGTTATACTAATAGAGGATGATGAACATGAAACTACTAAGCATCGGACATGGACATAGAAAGACGGAGCGGTTGATAGAGACCGAACGGCCTCGATTGGTGCAATATGCACTTTATCGTCTGGGTAACAGAAACGATGCCGAGGATGCCGTGCAGGACACCTTTGTCCGAGTGTATCAGCGTATGGCCGGTGGCGACTTTGAGGAAAGGAATCTGGTGGGTTACCTCTATCGCACGCTATCAAACCTCTGCGTTAGTCGGTTTCGTGAACTGGAGCGCTTGCAGATGGTACCTTTGGACGGGGAACCCGATCCCGAGAACCCCGAAACGGAAGACTTGAAGCAGGAGTTTCGTCGCATCAGAAAGTTACTCGATGGGATTCCCAACGAACAGGCTGAAGTCATTCGACTACGCTACTATGGCGACAAGAGTTTTCGCGAGATAGCCGATATATTGGGCGTACCGCTTACGACGGTGAAGTCGCGTTTCGTCTATGGACTGGAGAAGATACGAAGAAAGTATAAGGAGATATAGTTATGGATTGCAACGAATTCAGGAATAGCGTGGCCGACCTCTTCGACAAGGAGGTTGCCCCACAGGTGCAGGCCGACTGCGAACGGCACCTTGCTGAGTGTCCGTCGTGCCGTGCCTACTACGAAGGCCTCAGGTCAGTGGATAAACTCCTGCGTCCCCAGCATTCGCCTATCGCGATGCCTCGCAGGGAGGACCTCCCCGTACGAAGGTGGCAACGCATCGCTGCCATGTTGGTCGGCATCGCCCTCCTCGGTGGCGTGGTATGGGCGATTGTATATCCACGTCTGAAATCGACCCATGCGGTTGCTCCCCAAGATAATTCGGTAAGCATTACTCACCCTGCAAGGGAGGGACAAGAGGAGGATGGGTCTGTCTATTTTGACGAAGTACGGCTGGATAGTATCTTGACAGTTGTTGCCGGGCACTACGGCAAGGCAGTGCAGTTCCGCAATGACGAGGCGCGTGAGATACGGCTCATCATGATGTGGAATCCAGCCGACTCGCTCGTGGAATTCATCGGACGTTTGAACCGTTTTGAGGGGCTACAACTGACCCTAAAGGAAGATACACTGATGGTGGAATTTAATGACGGAGAGGACGAGTGATGCGACGGCTGTTATACCTTATTATATATATACTTGTAGCTGGTCCCCTGTCAGCACAAGAAGACGGATCTCGGCCTCTCATCGAAGCCCTGCAAACGATAGCCCGCGAACATCCTGAATACACTATCGACATCATGACCGAAGGACTGACGGAATTGCGTACGAGTGTTCGTCCGAAGGGCCAGAGGGTGCTTGATGACGTGCGTCGGCTCTGCAAGGGACTGCCCGTAAAGGTGAACACAGACGGCAGGCACATCACCGTGCAGGCCAAGCGGAAGCAGCGCCTGCAGACCATTGTCCTCGGGGGCAAAGTGGAGGACGGTTTCTTGAAGATGCCCCTGCCCGAGGCTCATATCTCCATTTTCTCGGCGGATAGCACGGTGGTCGTGGACTCGGCACAAATGATGCGTTTCATTGGTCGTGGTGAGCGCATAGTGATGGCTCGTTATTCAGCTGAGGTCAGCGGTCTGGCGAAGGAGTACCTCGTCCGTGCCCAACTCGACGGCTATGACGACCAGTGGCAGCGCGTGGCTGTTCCTGCCGGAGAGCAGGAGGTGGAGGCACCCACGCTGAGTATGCGCAAGATGCAGGGCAAGACGATGAAGGAACTGGTGGTGACAGCCACGAAGGTGAAGTTCTTTTGGCGCGGCGACACACTCATCTACGATGCCACGGCCTTCCAATTGCCCGAGGGTTCTATGCTGGGTGACCTCATCCGCCAAATGCCTGGCGTGACGCTGAACGACCAGGGCGAGATATTCGTTCACGGGCGCAAAGTGGACGAACTTCTACTGGGTTCTCACACGTTCTTCGGTGGCAACAAGCGTGTGCTGATGGAGAACCTGCCCTACTACACCGTGAAGACGGTGAAGGTCTATGAAAAACAGACGGAAAAGAACGAGGCGTTGGGCTACGACGTGGAGCCGAGAAAGTATGTGATGGACGTGAATCTGAAAGACGAATACAGTCGGGGCTACATTGCCAACGTGGAGGCTGCTGGTGGCACGGAGAAGCGTTACCTGGGCCGTGGCTTCCTGTTGGGATTTACCGACCGCCTTCGCTTGACGCTGCTGGGTAATGTAAACAATGTAAACGAGACGCGCCATGCTGGGCAGTCCGGCCACTGGACGCCAGCCAAGATGCCTCGCTCCGAACTGACGACACGCAGCGTTGCGGGCGAGTTGGCCTACTACGCCAAAGAGGACAAGGTGAAGGAAATATTCCGTGCAGAGTTCACCTCCACAAATGACGAGCAGACCATGCGGCAACACCGCGAGCAGTACCTCGGCGGACTGAAGCCGACTGCGCAGACCGAAGCCTTCAATCGCCAGGGTAACAACCGCCTGAACCTGCACAATGACTTAACCATAAAGAAACCCTGGACCTACATTACCGCCGACTTCCGCTATGCCCATCGCAATGGCTCCATGCATTCGGCGTTCGAGGAGTGGGCCGACTCGCTCACCATCCTGCAGCGCACCGTGGGCATGAACGAAGGAACAACGTGGGGGCTCACCGCCGATGCACAGGGTACCGTCAAGTTCCGCCGACCCAAGCAGCACATCTTCTACTATGGCTGGGTAAACTACGAAAACGAGGAAACGGAGGAGGGTAAGCTATACCAGACAACCCCTCTCCCCAACAAGGGAGAAAGCCTCAACGCCCGCTCCATCCGGAACCGCTGGACGGGGGGCGTGGCATCGTTCACCTATCACAAGGAACTCGGCCACGACCTGACGCTGTCGGCAGGCGACGGGGCAAACGTAACGGTGACCGACAATCATGACTGGCTCTATCATCCCGATACCCTACTTTTGCCCTCGCAGCTCGATGCCCTCACGGCCATCACCGACCCACGCAACTCCTACGACCTGCATCGCCGCCGTTGGGAACACAAACCAGGCATAAGTCTGTCGAAGAACGGCACCTACATCCACCCCCAAGTCCACATGACGGTGGGCTATCAACGATGGAGCATAGGCATGGG
>JAGCVH010000033.1 GCA_017962495.1 Bacteroidaceae bacterium | reverse complement strand
GGGAGTGAGTCTGCAAGTCAGTCAGCAAGGCGACGAATGGGTGCTCGACATTCACACGAACCTCGACAAGCCGCTGGGAATGACGATTATGCATGAAGGCGTTACATCCCGCTTCGCTCAAATTAAAAATGAAACGCTCGGTGACGACAGGAGACGCTTGCGTACTGAAAGGGAGCAAGAATTTAAAATTAAAAATGAGGAGTTGAAGGAGGGAATCAATCAGGTTACCATCTTCGACGAGGAAGGCCGCGTGTGGGCTGACCGCCTGTTCTTCGTCACCAAGCCAGAACTAACAAAACCGACAATCAGCATATCAGGACTGAAAGCCGAATACCAGCCGTTCGAAGAAATAGACCTCACCCTAACCCTCTCCAAAGGAGAGGGAATACACCCTTTTCCTATGGGGGAGAGGGATGGGGAGAGAGGCTTTTCTCTTTCCGTAAGGGACGCCGTGCGTCAGGACAATACCTTCGACTCGGGAAACATCATGACCGAGATGCTGTTGGCCTCCGAAATCAAGGGCTTCGTGCCACAGCCTGAATGGTTCTTCGAGAAGGATGATAAGGAACACCGCCGCGCTCTCGACCTGCTGATGATGACACAGGGATGGAGGCGGTTCTCATGGAGAGAGATGGCACTGCCCGGGGCATGGGAAATTACACATCCTGCCGAACAAAGCCAGATGGTGACGGGAACCGTGAACGAGTATGAAATCTCTTTATCACGAGAAATGTTAGAACCAGCCTCATACATCGAGCGGCTAAACATGATGGAATTCCCCAGTGAAAACGCTCCTAGACCTGAGACTAATTTCCAATTCATCAGGGACAAATTCAACAATCAAAAAAAATTGAAGAAGGAAGTTCGTGTGCATGCTGAAATCATCAAACCCGATGCACCGAAAAACAGTCAGAGTACAATGATAACCGACATAACGACGGAGCAGGGAACTTTCAAACTCGAGCTTCCCAACTTCTATGGAGATTGTTTGCTCTTCGTTACTGCCAAGGATACGACTTTGTGGGATAAAAAATTGCGAAAGATATGGCTTAAAAAGTTCCGTGACCACAACTGGATACAAATGGAAGATGACGAATACGAACGTTTGCGTGTAGATGCTGAGTTTTATGTCCAGTTGCAATTCCCGCATCCCCGTTGGGTGAAGCCTTATACTTACTATCAAAACAATATTGCCCTACCTCGAGATACAAACGATGATTATCGACTGACAACGGACAAAACACACATATTGGACGAGGTTACTATCCGCAGCCGACGCAATGGACTACGACGTATCGATCTCTCAAAACCCGTCTATGTGGTTGATGCCTATGAGGCAGGGAATTTTGCTATGGATGCAGGATTGCTAACCGACCTATATGCCCTAAAAGAACCGCCCCATATTGATGGACGAAAGCCAGTCCTTAGTGCTATGGGATATGGGAACACGGGAGAAATAGCCCTCGGCATCATAAGCAACTATATTGGTGACATGAACATGGAACGCAGATATAAGACAGCCATTTATTGGGACAGCATTAGAGTGGCAGGTGACGGGGTAACGAACTATCCTCTCCTCGACAATTCAGAGCAACGCCGCTATAGCCGTCTGGAATATATTGACAAGATTTATCTCTATACTGATTATTCTCCCCGTGAAGAAGGTAGTGAAAGATATAATCAGGACGACCAGCCAAGTGTTGAAGTATCACTGCACAAATATCCCGACAATAGTCGTCGTGTCACCTATCGAGACCGTCGTTACGTTCTTCACGGCTTCGCCTATCAGGAGGACTTCTACCACCCCGACTACAAGCGCAATCCGCCCAAGGAGGGCCAGAAGGACTACCGTCGCACCCTCTACTGGAATCCCGACCTGAAGCTGGACGAGAACGGCGAGGCCCACGTCACTCTCTACAACAACAGCCGCCGCACCCAAATCAAAGTCGAGGCAAACGGGATGACGAGCGAGGGAGGATTCCTGTATAACAAATAAGAATAAGTTTTGGGGACGCGTTTAATCGTATCTTTAACGTTGTTGAAGATACTCACGCTCGAATTTCCTCAAATAAATTTGGGAAATCACTCGCTTAATCGTACTTTGACCTGCGGTCGAAGATACTCCCGCTCGAATTTCCTCAAATAAATTTGGGAAATCACTCGCTTAATCGTATCTTTGTCCCCCGATTATGAAACTAATAATAGATATAGGTAACACGCGGGCGAAAGTTTTCGCCTTCGAAGGGAAAAAGATTGTGGAGGGGTTCTCTACCAATCACAAGCTGGAGGGCGTGAAAGACTTTGCTCGCAGAACAAATTGCGACAGAGGTATCTACTCGAGTGTGGCTCACCTGCCCGAGGAAGGACACGAAGTACTGAATACGCTGGGATTCAAGATGTTGCAACTGACAGGAAAAACGCCTGTACCCGTCGAGATTATGTACCACACCACGGAGACTTTGGGTGCCGACCGCATTGCTGGCATTGCCGGAGCAAGGGCGTTGAAACCCGAAGGCGAACTGCTGGTCATCGACAGCGGGACATGTATCACCTACGACTTTCTGGATGGTGAGAACCATTACCAAGGAGGCAACATCGCACCAGGTTTGAGGCTAAGATTGCAAGCCATGCACGAACATACTGCCTTACTGCCTTTAATAGACGGAGAGGGGGAGGCACCCGAACTGGGCTATGACACGGCAACGGCTTTGCGAAGTGGCGTTGTGTGGGGTATGAAATACGAAATTGAGGGTTATATTCGCCGATTTAGACGTAAATATCCACATGTTTCAGTTTTTTTAACGGGAGGAGACGTAAAGAAATTGGGTATTTCAACAAAATATCGTATCTTTGCAGACGATTTCCTTGTCCCACGTGGACTTAACCAGATTTTAGACTACAACGAATGATTCGGATAAAGCGTCTTTTCACCTTTTTGACTATCACCCTGATGGCCATGGGAGCATTGGCTCAAAGCAATGGCAGCAACTCGTCGTATTCACGTTTCGGAGTGGGTATACTTAATGACCAGTCACAGGGTTTCAACCGAGGTATGGCTGGGGTTGCACAAGGCTACCAAAGCGGCACGCAGGTCAACATGCTGAACCCTGCCTCGTATTCGGCCATCGACTCACTCACCTTCATCTTCGATGCAGGCATGGGACTGCAGGTAGGCCGACTTAAGGGCAACGGCACCAGTGTGCAAGCCATGAATACCACGCTGGAGTACATCAACGCAGGCATGCGATTGACCAAAGGCTTGGGTATGTCTTTCGGATTTGTCCCTTACTCCACCATCGGTTACAACTTCAACGAAAGTCATCGTGTGGGTACAAATTACACCACGGGTAAAACGATAGAGTCACGAACCACCTATTACGGCAACGGAGGTCTCCACGAACTGTATCTGGGTTTGGGATGGAATCCCTTTGCCGGCTTGAGCATCGGCGCTAACATAGGCTATCTGTGGGGCGACTACAACCACTCGCTGGCACAAGTCTTCTATGAAGGCAGTGCGCAGAGCCTTACTTATAACTCACAGAACGAAGAATGGGGAAGTGACCTCAAGACTTACAAACTGGACATTGGCGCACAATATCCCATTCGAGTGAATAAGGAAAACACCCTATCGCTGGGTATCACTTACAGCCTCGGACACGAAGTCGGAAGCAAGGTCACTCAGATTCGTTACACCAGCAAGGGAGACACCATCAACAATGAGGTTACCAAAGCCTTCGACCTGCCACACACCATCAGTGCCGGACTGACTTGGCAAACGTGGAAAGAACAGGGCGAAGGGCTGAAGACGAGAATGCTGACGTTGGGTGCCGACTACAGTTTGCAACGCTGGAGCGGATGCAAGGTGCCTATGTCACACTCAACGCTGGAAGGCAGCAGTATAGACATTTCCACCACGCAATACAATAACATGCACCATGCCGCTGTGGGAGCAGACTATATCCACGACCGATATGGCAAATACCACCATCGCATGCATTACCGTATCGGTGCATCCTATGCCACCTCGTACGTGAAAGTCAACGGACATGACGGGCCTAAGGAATACAGGATGACGGCTGGAGTGGGATTACCCCTGAAGACGAATACCCGTTCGCTCATCAACGTCTCCTTCGAATGGCTCAGACGCTCGCCAAGCACAGGTAGTCACATTACGGAGAACTACTTCATGGCTCACATCGGCGTTACCTTCAACGAACAATGGTTCATGAAGTTTAGGTTCCAGTAAAGGGAAATGAGTAATAAAGAAATGAGAGATGGAGAAAATGAAAATAGTAAGAAGGTAGGGAGGCGACTGAGATGGCTTCCCCTCTTTCTCATTATCTCATTCTCTCAATTTCTCCTACCCTCCTGCTCGGGCGAACAAGAACACATAGCCGCAGCTATTAGCGAGGACGACTCCCTGGCATTCATGCGGTCGAAAGGTATCAGCACACTTATTTCCGACTCAGGCGTGATGCGCTACAAACTGGTGGCAGAGGAATGGGACATCTATACCAACACCAACCCACCAAGCTGGAAATTCATGAAGGGCTTGCTGATGGAACGCTTCGACGAAGGATTCCATATCGACCTGCATGTTGAAGCCGATACCGCCTACCTGCACGAGCAACGTCTATGGGAACTGCGAGGAAGAGTGGTCATCCATAACGTGGAAGGAACTTTGTTCCGCACGGAGGAACTGTTCTGGGACATGAACTTGCATGAAATGTGGAGCACAAAGTACATGCGCATCAAAACGACCGACCAAGAGCTGGAAGGCACTGACTTCCGTTCGAACGAACAAATGACCGACTACTACGTCTCGAACTCCAAGGGAGCCTTCCCCGTGAGCGATGTGGATAAGAAGAATGAGGAAGCGCCCAAGGATACTGCAGCGGCAGTTGCTGCCACCTTGCCTACTGGCGAGAAAGCGGGTCGCATCATGCCCTCCGCTCCAAACAAGCAAGTGCCCAAACTACAACAAGGACACTGGAAGTGAGAGACCATCGTAAAATTGTCCAATCGTCAAATCGTCCAATCGTCCAATCGTCAAATCGTCCAATCGTCAAATCGTCAAATCGTCCAATCGTCAAATCGTCAAATCGTCCAATTATAAGATGTTAATTATAAGTTGTATCATTGTCCTCCTCATTTCTGCCTTTTTCTCAGGCATGGAGATTGCTTTTGTGTCGAGCAACAAGCTGCAGATGGAGATGGACAAAGCTTCGAAGAAAGGCATCACCTCGCGAATCCTGGGCATCTTTTACGCCCACCCCAACAGCTTCATCTCGTCGTTGTTGGTGGGTAACAACATCTCGCTTGTTGTCTATGGTATCATCATGGCGCAACTGGTCAACCAGTACATCCTAATCCCTACTGGCCTGCAAGACAATGGTCCCATTCAACTGACCATTCAAACCGTAGTGAGTACGCTCATCGTACTTGTCACGGGAGAATTCCTGCCAAAGACCATCTTCCGCCTGAACCCCAACGGGATGATGAACGCCTTCGCGGTGCCTGCTTACCTTTTCTATGTGTTGCTCTACCCTGTCAGCAAATTTGCGAGCGGTCTCTCGAAGGCTTGCCTGTGGCTCGTAGGTGCCGAGGTGAAGCCTGTGGAAAAGGAAAAATCATTTACCAAGGTCGACCTTGACGACCTTATCCAACAGAACATAGAAAACGTGGGCGACGAGAGCGAAATCAACGAGGAAGTGAAGATATTCCAAAATGCACTCGACTTCAGTACGACCAAGATTCGCGACTGCATCGTGCCTCGCACAGAGATTGACGCCGTCAACATCAACACTCCGCTCGAGGTGCTCAGAAACGAATTCGTGGAAAGCGGACACTCAAAGATTATCGTCTTTAGCGAAGACATCGACAACATTGTGGGATACGTTCACTCCAGTGAGATGTTCCGACTAAAGCCCAACGACAAATGGACCGATTGCATCCGCGAACTGCCCATCGTGCCTGAGACCATGACTGCACAAAGGCTCATGAAGCAACTAATGCAGGAAAAGAAGTCTATGGCCGTTGTCGTGGATGAGTTTGGCGGCACATCAGGCATCGTAACACTCGAAGACCTCATGGAGGAAGTGTTCGGAGAGATTGAAGACGAACACGACACCACTAACTACACGGCCAAGGACCTTGGCAATGGCGAATACTTGCTCTCAGCCCGACTGGAGATTGAGAACATCAACGAGCGCTTCGACCTCGACCTGCCTGAGAGCGACGAATACCTCACCCTGGGAGGACTTATCCTGCACGAGTATCAAAGCTTCCCCAAACTCAACGAAGTTGTCAAGTTTGGGCATTGGGAGTTCAAGATAATGAAGAATACGACCACAAAAATCGAACTTGTGCGACTAAAAGTCGTGAAATAAATTAATTGAAGTTTCGCAAGTGCTCAACTTCTTGGGTTATAAGGTCGTAAGGTCGTAAGGTTCTTGCTCCGCTTTGCTACGCCGCTCAGCGCTTGCGATGCTTTCTTGCTTAGGCAAGCGACAGAGTCGATTACACCAAGCGAAGCGACTGAAAGAACGCGTCATTGTTACGCAGATGCCGAGCGATAAGGTTTCTTCCGCCATGATGGTTGCTATTCTTACCTTAAAACCTGAAAGCGAAGCGACCTGAATACCTGAAAACCTGACGAAACTCATGCCTTCACGACTCGAAAAAAAAGTTCGCAACATCTTTTTCAAGTCATTTCGTCATAATTTCCCGTTCTTTTTTTGGCATTGCGCTCGATTTTCACTATCTTTGCGCCCGATTATGCTTAAATTAGATATAAAATAACAAAAACAAAAAATAGTAAATCAAATTTATGGCAACTTTACAACAAATTCGCAGCAAGGGCACCATCCTCATCCTTATTCTGGGTCTCGCCCTGTTTGCATTCATTGCTGAGGAGTTGGTACGCGCCCTCTCCTCAAGCCAAAACGCCAGACACCAGGTTATTGGTGAGGTTTATGGCGAAAACGTTAACTATCAGGACTTCAACGAACTCTGCGACGAGTATGAGAATGCCGTTAAACTGAGCAACGGCAACCAGAATCTCTCCGAGCAGCAGGCCATCCAGTTGCGTGATCAGGCTTGGAACGACTTCATTAGCCAGAAGATCATCGAGCACGAGGCTAAAGCCCTCGGTCTCAGCGTAACCGATGCCGAAGTACAGCAAATCATCAACACCGGTCAGAGCCAGCTGCTGCGCCAGACTCCCTTCACCAACCAGCAGACAGGAATGTTCGACATCAACCTGCTCAAGCAGTTCCTCTCCAACTACGAGGAAATCATGAACAATCCCGAATATCCCGAGGCACAGAAGGAGAGCATGAGCCAGTACTACAAATATTGGAAGTTCATCGAGAAGCAAGTGCGTCAGGAAACGCTGTCACAAAAGTATCAGACACTGCTCAGCAACTGCCTCATCAGCAACCCCGCCAGCGCAAAGGCTTCCTTCGAGGCACGCAACAACGAGAGCACCGTGCTCCTCGCCGCCCTGCCCTACACCACTATCAAGGACACGGACGTAGAGCCCTCAGAAGCTGAGATCAAGGCCAAGTACAACGAGATGAGCAAGCAATATCCCGACATGTTCGACATGATGCAGGAGGCTCGCGACATCAAATACATCGTTGTGCCCGTTACCGCCAGCGCCACCGACGAGGCCGATTTGGAAAAGGAACTCACGGAGTATGCCCAGGCTCTGGAAAGTGCAGAGAACGTGGCAAACACCATTCGCGAAAGCCGTTCATCGGTGAGCTACAACGGACTGCCCGTCAGCAAGAAATCACTTCCCACCGACATTGCTGCACGTCTCGACAGCATCGCTCCAGGCGCACTCGTAGGTCCTTACAAGAACGAGGCAGAGAACACGCTCAATGTCATCAAGTACTACGCACGCGTTCAGCAACCCGACTCTGTCGAATATCGCCTCATCAGTGTTACTGGTACTGACGACAAGGCCAAGAAGTCGGCCGACAGCATCTTCACTGCACTTCAGACCGGTGCTCCTATCGACACCATCGCCAAGCGCTACAACCAGGCTGCAGAGGCTCAGTGGATAAGCAGTGCACAAGTTGACAAGTCAGTCCTTCGCGACGATGACAAGAACTTTGTTGCTGCCCTCTTCGAGACTCCCGTTGGCACATACAAGCGTCTCGACATCACTGGCGGCACGCTCATCGTGAAGGTTACCGACCGCCGCAATGTCATCGACAAATACGACGTTGCCGTCATCAAGCGCCCCATCGATTTCAGCGAAGACACCCACAACAAGATTTGGAACAAGTTCTCGTCATTCCTTGCCGCCAATCCCAAGCAGGCCGACATTGAAGCCAATGCCGCCAAGGAGGGCTACACCGTACAGACGAGCCAGTACATAGGTGCCAGCGACCACTACATTGCAGGCATTCGCGGCACCACCGACGCCCTGCGTTGGGCGTTCAAGAGCAAGGTTGGTCAGGTCAGCGAACTCTATGAGGCAGGCAATGCCAACGACCAGCTCCTCGTAGTCATGCTCACCGCCATTCATCCCAAGGGAATGCGCGACATCAAGGATGAGAACCTCCACCAGATTCTCTCTCAGGAGGTTATCAAGGACAAGAAGGCCGCCCAGCTCGTCGAGAAGATTCAGGGTGCCAAGAGTGTAGCTGAAGTAGCCAAGATGGCGGGTGCCGTTGAGGATACCGTTCAGCACATCACCTTCGCAGCTCCTGTATTCGTACAGAAAGTAGCCAGCAGCGAACCCGTTCTCAGCGGTGCTGTTAGTGCTGCCAAGAAAGGTCAGTTCGTAACAGGCGTGAAGGGCGAAGGTGCCGTTTATGCCTTCCAGGTACTCGACCAGCAGAAGCTCGAGGGTAAGTTCGACCCCAAGCAGGAGCAGGCTCAACAGGCCACTACGCTCATGCGTGGTATGCAGGGTCTCATGCAGACGCTGGCTCGCAAGGCTAAGATTGAGGACAACCGCTACAAGTTCTATCAGTAATCTTTCCTTACATATAAATACGCGCGCGAGGCTCAAACGAGTCTCGCGCTTTTTTATTAGCTTCTCTTTGCAGTATCTCTTAGGAGCACTGCCGACTGCCATAGTATGGCAGTAAGTGGTGCCACAATATGGCAGTGAAGGCTGCCATAGTATGGCAGTCGCAGGAGCATATAGGAGCTAAAGCATGAAAACAGTGAAGCGCGGACACCCACATCGGGTTGCCCGCGCTTCTACTTATCGAAGTGTACTACAATGGTCAGTTGTTCTCGGGACGCAACTGGCGAACGACGGCGGCTGTGCGCCACATCTCGCTCTCACGCAGAGCAGCAAGTTCCTTCTCGAGACCGACACGATAGTCGGGCTTGGAATTGCTGTCGATGCTGATCTGAGCCTCGTGACCACTCTTCACACTTGCATAAAGCTTCTCAACCACAGGCTTGATGGCATCGTGGAAGGGACCCATCCAGTCGAGAGCACCACGCTGAGCGGTAGTCGAGCAATTGGCATACATCCAGTCCATACCCTTCTGAGCGAACAGAGGCATCAGGCTCTGAGTGAGTTCTTCTACAGTTTCGTTAAAGGCCTCAGAGGGGGTGTGTCCGTTCTCACGCAGCACTTCGTACTGAGCAAGCAACAAACCCTGAATAGCACCCATCAGGCTGCCGCGCTCGCCCGTAAGGTCGCTGGTGGCTTCGCGCTGGAAGGTGGTTTCGAACAGATAGCCCGAACCGATGCCGATGCCGAGGGCAAGAGTGCGCTCGAGGGCGCGACCCGTGTAGTCCTGATAAACGGCGTAGCTGGAGTTCAAGCCACGGCCTTCGAGGAACATCGTGCGAAGGCTTGTGCCACTACCCTTGGGGGCTACCATGATGACGTCGATGTCCTTAGGAGGAACACAACCCGTGCGGTCGTTCCAGGTGATGGCGAAGCCATGACTGAAATAGAGGGCTTTGCCAGGGGTGAGATACTGCTTCAGGGTTGGCCAAACGCTCATCACAGCGGCGTCGGAGAGCAAACACATAACGATGGTACCCTTCTCGGCAGCTTCCTCAATGCTGAACAGGGTCTCGCCAGGCACCCATCCGTCGGCAATAGCCTTCTCGAAGGTCTTTCCCTGACGCTGACCTACGATAACATTGAAGCCGTTGTCGCGCAGGTTGCAAGCCTGTCCGGGGCCTTGCACGCCATAACCAATGACGGCGATGGTTTCATCCTTCAGCACTTCACGTGCCTTGTCCAAGGGGAACTCTTCGCGGGTCATAACCTCTTCGATGACTCCGCCAAAATTCATTTTTGCCATGTTAATTTACTTTTACAAATTTACAAATATATAATTTTATTTTCTGTAGTTAAGTAGTTAAGGAGTTAAGGAGTAAAGCCGATAGGGCTTGAGAGGATGCAACTAGTCTAATCGTAATGGCTTAACTCCTGTCCGAAGGACGAGCGAAGCGATAACTCCTTCAACTCCTTCTAACTCCCTCATTCTTCAATTTTCACTTTTCTCTTTTTCTCGCCCTTTAAGGGAGAGGTAGAGAGGGTCCTTTTCCTCCCCCTCGGGGGAGATAGAGGGGGGTCTTATTTAAACTTCACTTTCGCCTGACACACCACCTCGGTCTCGTTCTTACGCACCTCCACGTCGGTCTCGTCTTCATCGGTCTCCTGCACATAGAACGAAAGACGGTCGCCCAGATAGCTCTCATTCTTATAAGCAATCTCGAAGCGGCTGAGACGCTGATCGCGGAAACGCTCGGCAGGAAAGAGGTCGAGGATGTGCTCGATGTATTTAATGGAATTGATGTGTCCGTTAATGTCAACATCGGAGTAATGCGTATCGATGGTGCGCACCAGCTGCGGATCGCGGAAACGGAAACGCCCATGCCCGGCAATGGGGCAAGCCTTTTCGTCCTCCGGCACAACGTAGCGCAGGATGTCGCCATCATAGAGACTTAGGAGGTCGCAAGGACGGCGCGTCTCCATGTCAATCATTGCCCAGATGCTGCGGGCATAACCATAGGCTGAACCATCCTCACGCAGAATGGCGAAAGAACGATTGGTAAAGAGCTTTATCACGCTTTCCACCCATGTCTCTATGGTGCCGCTCTCGTACTGGCGAGGCATTTCCTCAAATTCGATGCTCAAGCGGCTCAAAACCCACGTGTGGCGAGTCTCGTTCAATGCTCCTATGCCCCATCCGCGACGCTGGCTGTGACGGCCAGCAGCATTGAGCAGGTGGTTGCCCAGAATGCCCAAGAACATGCGTCCTGTCATGTCCACATGAAAGGGTTCGACGTAGAAGGGGTAGGAGTCTACGGCCCCCACTCCTTTCCCTCCCCGAGGGGAGGGAGTAGTAACTTTTTCCGCCTGTATATTTTCGTTATTATTCATCACAATATTTCTTCCTAAATACGCCCCTCACTCGGGAGGGGTTAGGGGGAGGGGTCTCATTTTGAATTTTGAATTCCACCCCATCACTTCTTCACTTCATCACTTCATCACTCTCTTCCTCCCCTTCGGGGGAGTCAGAGGGGGCCTTATTTCCTCGTCTTCTCCCTCTCCTCAAGATATCTGTCGAGGCGTTCAGTTGTGCTGCGAGTAACAGCGATACGGCCAGAGCGCACGAACTGAAGGACGGAACCCAAGGCATTGAGTTCGCGGTACAAATCGAGTATGTCCTCGGTCATACCTTTCTTCTCGATGATGCTGTAGGTGGGATTCACTTCCACCATGTGAGCATCGTGCTGACGAATGATGTGCGAGACACGCGGATTGGCCAACATTTTCGGAGTGCTCACCTTAAGCAGGCAGGCTTCCATGATGAAAATGTCCTCATCAGTGAAATAGTGAGCCTGCAAGACATCAATCTTCTTCTCTATCTGCTTGGTAAGCATCTTGGCCATCTCTTCCGTGCAGTTGCAGGTGATGGTGTATTTGTGTACGCCAGGCGTACTGGATGCACACACATTCAGACTTTCGATATTGACCTGCCGCCGCGTGAACACCGCAGTTATCTGATTGAGGATACCTGCAAAGTTCTCACTATATATGAGCATTGTATAGAATTTCTCTTCCATCCTTATTTAACTTCTAAAAGCATTTCATCGACATTAGCTCCAGGAGGTGTCATGGGCAGAACGTTGTCTTCCTCCTTTACGGCACATTGCAAGAGGTAGGGGCCCGGAGTGTCCAGCATGGTCCGAACGGCCTCAGCCAACTGGCTGCGGTCTGTCACCGTCTGGCACGGGATTCCGTAAGCCGTAGCGATGCGTTCGTAGTCGGGATTGAGCATGGGCGTGAACGAATAGCGGCGATTGAAGAACATGTATTGCCACTGGCGGACATTGCCCAGATAGTTGTTGTTGAGCAGGATTATCTTCACCGGCGACTTCTGTTCCATGATAGTTCCCAGTTCCTGAATGGTCATCTGCAAACCGCCATCGCCGACAAACAGGCATACGGTGCGCTCTGGAGCACCAAAGGTGGCACCGATAGCTGCCGGCAAACCGAATCCCATCGTTCCGCAACCGCCAGAGGTGACCACGCTGCGCGGTTCTTCATACTTGAAGTAACGACACCCAAACATCTGGTTCTGACCCACATCCGTCACAAGAATGCCCTTATGCTTTGTGGCTTCACTGACACGATTAACCACCTCACCCATCAACAACGGTCCCTCGGTGGGATGAATGGCTGGCTCGATAACGCAAGCGGTCTCCTTGTCCCAATAAGGCTTGAAGCTTTCGAGCCAAGCCTTATGCTTTCTTTCATTCAGGCGAGCGGTCACTCGAGCCAACGTCTGCTTGCAATCGCCAACGACTGCAAGGTTCACGCTGATGTTCTTATTGATTTCGCTTGGGTCTATGTCGAAATGAATAATCTTTGCCTGCCGGGCATAAGTCTCCACATTGCCCGTAACGCGGTCGTCGAAGCGCATACCCACAGCAATGAGCAAGTCACACTGATTGGTCATCACGTTGGGAGCCAAATTGCCGTGCATTCCCAACATTCCCATGTTCAGTCGATGGTTGGAAGGCAAAGCGGACAGACCCAGAAGCGTGCAGCCAGCAGGCAAATCGGCCTTCTCCAGGAACTGGCGCAGCTCCTCGCGGGCATTACCAAGCTCCACACCCTGACCGACAAGCACCAACGGACGTTCGCTCTCATTGATGAGGTCGGCAGCCTGTTGTATCACGTCGTCGGCAGGCACTGGCACTGGCTGGTAACTACGAATGTAATCCACCACTGCGGGTTCGTAGTCCACCATACCCGTCTGGGCATTCTTGGCAAAGTCGAGCACTACAGGCCCGGGACGACCACTGCGAGCGATAAAGAAAGCACGGCTGACAGCCCACGCCACGTCTTCGGCACGACGTATCTGGTAAGCCCACTTCGTAATAGGCTGAGTAACGCCTATGACATCGACCTCCTGGAAGGCATCGGTACCCATAACGGCAGCACCTACCTGTCCGCAAATCACTACTATCGGCGTAGAGTCAATCATGGCGTCAGCAATACCCGTAACCGTATTCATGGCACCTGGGCCACTGGTAGCAAGAGCACACCCTACCCTGCCACTCACACGGGCATAGCCCTGTGCTGCATGAACAGCCCCCTGCTCGTGACGAACAAGAATGTGGTGCAATTCATTGCGATGGTCATAAAGGGCGTCGTACGTAGGCATAATGGCACCGCCGGGATAACCAAACACCAGGTCCACTCCCTCTGCCACAAGACTACGCATCAGCGCTTCAGCTCCTGTAATCCTTTCTTTCATCCTTTTACCTTAAATTTGGGTGCAAAGGTACGATTAACTGAGCAAAATGCCAAATTTATTCAGCATTTTCGAGCGAAAGAACCTAAAAACGCCGTATAAAGGCAATAAAATTACGAATTATTAAACACAAACGCGCAAATAATTACACTTTGAAAGCAACAAACCACCTTTTCGTTGTAATTTGTCAGCGCGATGCATAAAAAGAACCGAGAGTCATTGCCTCCTACGCCTAAGGTCCTCGACGATTGAACCTATATTCGAGATGGATTGAACCTAAGGTCCTCGACGCTTGAACCTAAGGCCTTCGGCACTCCCTCCCTTGCCTGAAATGTATACAATGTATACAGATTACAGTTTTTCACGTGAGGGGGTAGGTTAACAGAATGTGTACAATGTGTACAGTTTACAGTTTTTCACGTGAGGGGGTAGGTTAACAGAATGTGTACAATGTGTACAGTTTACAGTTTTTCACGTGAGGGGGTAGGTCAACAGAATGTGTACAATGTGTACAGTTTACAGTTTTTCACGTGAGGGGGTCACTCCCCTCGCTAACGGAGAGAGGGGCCGTTTTATCTTTACTTATTATTCACTATTCATTAGAAAAGCGAACGCTTTTCGCTATGTTGGCCTCTCGGTTGTTTTGTTGTTAGTTATTGTTCGGACTTCCACTCAATGGTGTAGATGACCTTCCAGTCATGGCTGTTCGCATTAAAGTCCTTGAAGTCATTCTTCTCCCAGTCTATGTGATTGCCCTGCTGGTCGTAAGTCTCACCGAAATAGCACGACGAGAATAACCCCCAGATGTAATAGATGGTGTTGTCTTTCCATACACCCTGATAAACCTTGTACTGAGCCAGGGGTTTTAGGTTCTCCTCGATGTCCTGCACCTTTTTCGACAGCCAGGCTGGCATGTCCGTTTTCTGGACTGTCTCCTGCGGAATGTTTTCAGACTGCACGAATCGTGGCTGACTCTCAATGACGTTTCCTTCGTCCTCGCTGCACGCCACGAAAGTCAGGGCGGCTAATAGGATAAAAATGTACTTTTTCATAGCTTTATTTTTTAATTTATTTTTTTACAACGGACTTACACAGCTCCGTCCACCACTCCTCTGGCATACGTTGGTACTTTGAGAGCAGATAGAGATTCATTGAGGGATGAACAATCATTGTCAGTT
>JAGCVH010000032.1 GCA_017962495.1 Bacteroidaceae bacterium | reverse complement strand
TTCTTGCCGAGGCAATCTGGACACGCTATCAGCCTGCTGTAGGTATAGTGAAAAGCCTGATAGCAGAGGGGCGCATCGGAGAACCAAAGCTCATCACAGCAACCTTGGGCTACAGCATGGGGCGCAAGGAGCGTATCTTCAGTCCAGACCTCTGTGGAGGAGCCTTGCTCGACCTGGGTGTCTATGCCCTGAACTTCGTTCGTATGTTCACCGATGCTGATATTAAGACAATCGACGGGCACTGCGTGAAGACGGACACTGGAATGGACCTTACCAACGCTATAACCATCATCTTGGAGGATGGCTTGTTGGCTAACGTGCAGTCATCTGCCGCATGTGTGGGAGATAATATTGGCGTGATAGCCGGAACCGAGGGTAACCTCATCATAGATAATATCAATAATCCACAGACCATAACCGTGAATGGTCCCGACCGCAGTTATGTCGAGACAATACGTGTTCCGCAGCAAATTACGGGTTACGAATACCAGTTCCTCGCCTGTCGTCAGGCCCTTATCGATGGTCTGCTCGAGCCGCGCGAGATGCCACACGATGAGACGCTCTACATCATGCAACTGATGGATGGCCTGCGAGAGAAGTGGGGCGTCAGGTATCCGATGGATTGAGTTGACTTTGAGGATAATTGAACCTGTATTCGAGGCGGATTGAATCTATATTCGAGCGGGATTGAACCTAAGTCTTTCGGCACTCCCTCCTTTGCCTGAAATGTGTACAATGTATACATTTTCGCGAATGTTTAATCCCGGCATACTTTTCGTACTTTGAGTTTTCTTCGAAGCTTCGCGCTCGGCATCCCGATAGGGTGACGCTTGGGGCGAGAAGAGGAGCAAGTAATCGGACGGACGAAGTCCTACGCGTTCTTTCAGTCGCTTCGCTTGGTGTAATCGACTTTGTCGCTTGCTTTTGCAAGAAAGCATCGCAAGCGCTGAGCGGCGTAGTGAAACGGAGCAAGAATAGGGAGGGGGAGGAGTTATGAGTCTATACATAAATTGGGAGGCCTTCGGGTCTCCCAATTCATTTTTCGCTCGTTGCTCTTTCACTTAACCTTCCAGACATTCAGGGTGATGCCTTCCCCGGCACCCCATGCTGGGGCACAAAGGAAGAGGGCATTGTTGAGCCAGGCGTACTTGCTGTCCTCGGGTGCTTCGAACTGAGGTGCGGTTTTAAAGTAGAAACCTCCATCACCACCGGCTATGATGCCTCGATTGCGAATGTGGATGTAAACACCGTCGTCGGTCTTTATACTATAGATTGCCTCGATTTCCGTACGGTTCCCTTTTGCCAACTGCCAGTCTGCTCCGCCCTCGAGGATAGTACCCTTCAACTGTGGACCTTCGAACGTTCCACCTGTGATAGGGATAACAGTGCGTCGGCCCTTTGGGGTCTCGCCCACCGAATAGGGAGTGCCTAACTTAACCTTTAGTTGCATCACGAACTCTGTCTCAGGACCTGGAATGTCGGTCGTCGTTTGGGCGTGGATACCCAGACTTGCGATGGCAAAACATACCATCAACATAAATACTCGTTTCATATTATCTACTTTTAGATGTTCTCCTTCATTCGTTATCAGTGCTAATAAATGTAGAAGCGGGCAGACCTGCTCCGTTTACGAGGTTTGCGTCTGTGTAGGGTTGCCAAGCATAACGCACGAAACGGGGATGTTTTACCTCCTTGGCCGTGAGGCTGATTTGGCTTCCTTTGATTTCGGCTTCGGCAGGATAATATTCCCCGATGAATTCGGCAATTTCGAAGGTGCGAAGGGGCTTATTGTCAGACGAGTGAAGTCCCTCAGCGTAGTCGAAGCTGACTATGGCTTCGTTACCCCTGAACTCAACAGACCGATACAGAGGTCCGGAGGGTACAACTTGATTGTATCCGTAGTCGTTGTGAAGGGCTAAGGAAGCCAAGCGGTGGGCAACGGGGAGTTTATTACGTGGGTGCACATCGCTGGGATCGCCGACGTCACTGCTTACAGCCATGCCCGAATGGGGAATCTGGGTAAGGAGTCTGCGTTGAGAGTCGCGGAACCAAGGCCATGACGGACGGTTAAGGCTGCTAAGCTGTACATAGTAGAAGGGTAGTTGCTCGTTGTTCCATGTCTTGCGCCAACTTTGTACCAACAACGGGAAGAGACGTTCATGGGCATCTTTGTTGTGGGCATTGCTTTCGCCTTGGTACCATATTACACCTGAAATGGGCAATTCGCTAAGTAGTCGGATGCTGGATTCATAAAGATAACAGGGCTCGTAGGGGTGACGCTGCAGGGGGGCATGTTCCTTTCCCATGTTTTTTTCTGCCCGTCCACGCACCCAATCTTGTATGAAGTCGTTTCGAGTCCAGTCTCGTAGGATGTCGGGGAACTCGTATTCCAGTGTCCAACGGTCAATCCAAGCTTCGGCAGGGCTGCCTCCAATGGCATTGTTGATGATGCCGATGGGACACTGAAGACTATCCTGAAGTTCGCGGGCAAAGTAGTAGCCGATGGCGCTGAAACGGGGGGAAGTCTCAGGAGAACAGGGCTTCCATCCGGGATTGGTGTAGTAAAGCAGGTGGTTGATGCTGTCAAGAGCCGAAGCAGTCCACTCTACATTGTCGGTGCGCCATAGGGCTTCGAGATTGAGCAAACGAATGTTGGGATTCAAACTTAAAGGTATGTCAGTCCTGCCCGTAGTGCATTGTTGCAACTGGAACTCCATGTTCGACTGTCCGGAAGCAAGCCAGACTTCGCCTGCCATGATATTATCCAGGGTGATGGTTTGCTGATTCGTGCTTGCAGTAAGCGTGTATGGACCGCCTGAAGGGAGGGGATTGATGCGGACTGTCCATCGTCCGTCGAGACCTGTCTTGGCATAGTGGCGTTGGCCATTGATGCGTAGGCAAACTTTATCTCCAGCATTTGCAATGCCAGTAATATCGAAGCTTCGGTTGCGTGGCAGTACCATGTTGCCGCCGTAGTAATAGGGCAGTTGCAGTCCTCCGTAGTCTCCAGTAATGGCACTATAGACGACTTTAGCCATCACGCCATAGCCTTCATAGTTGGGATGAACGGCATCGGGGAAAAGCTCTGGGCGATGGTGGAGTGGGGCATAGAAGTCGATGAGTTCGCACTCCTTGCGCTTGGCCACTTGCTCAATGACTTTCTGAATCTCTTCGTGCCAGTCGCGCGTGCCGGAAAGAAATCGATGATGGCGACTGGAAAGAGGAGTCATGCGAGCAATGATGACACGACACTTGGGGTTGGACTTGCGAACGGAATCGATGAGTGCTGAATAGTCGGCAACAAACTCGTCACGATAGTTAGGCCATGCCCGTGGGTCGGTGTCGTTGATTCCAAGGTGAATGACGGCAATGTCTCCATGGAAATCCATAGCCTGCTGGAACTCCTGTTGGTCGAAATAGGGTCGGAAGGCATGGCGCAATAGTGTAGCACCAGGTTTGCCAAAGCGTCCTACTTCATATTTCTGGCCTAATAGATTCTGGAGTTGGGAAGGGTAGGAGTCTTTCTCGGGGTTTTGCAGACCTGTTCCATAGGTGATGCTGTTGCCGATGCAACTGACACGAATTGGGGCTGAGGACTTCTGGGCCCACATGGTCATGCTGAACAGCACTGCGATAGCAAGGAGGATACGTTTCATGGCGCGATTGATTAATTATAGGACAAAGATAGTAAGAATATGCGGAACTGCCAAATTCGCTATCGACTTCTGTCTTAACAGCCTTCTTTTATACCTTATATTTATATACGCGCGCGTAAGAGTTATGGCGTGAATGATGTCCTGAGTGATTAAGTTATGATGCATAAAGTATTGGAAAAGCATTCCAAGGGATGATTGTACGACCTTAAATTCTCTTAAAAATGTTAATAATCCTTAAATTATTGCCTTTTTGAGCCTGCTAAAGCAAATAAGAAGGCTATAAAGATTGTGATTTAAGATAGTTTTCGTAACTTTGCACCCCGAATGGCCTCATTGTGCCCGTTCGTGAACCTAAATTGATACAAAATATACAATAATATAATAATTAAAACAAAAACAAAATGCCTACAATTTCACAATTGGTAAGAAAAGGCCGTACTGTGTTGGTAGACAAGAGCAAGAGCCCTGCCCTCGATAGCTGCCCCCAGCGTCGTGGCGTATGTGTTCGTGTTTACACTACCACACCTAAGAAGCCTAATTCGGCGATGAGAAAGGTCGCCCGTGTCCGTCTGACTAATCAGAAGGAAGTGAACAGTTACATTCCCGGTGAGGGTCACAACCTGCAGGAACACAGCATCGTGCTTGTTCGCGGCGGTCGTGTTAAGGATCTGCCCGGTGTTCGTTACCACATCGTACGCGGTTCTCTGGATACCGCTGGTGTTGCCAACCGCACACAGCGCCGTTCGAAATATGGTGCTAAGCGTCCTAAGGTTAAGAAGTAATTGAGTATTAAAGTAAAGTTAAAACCTGTTTTGGTTGTAAGCTAAGGTTGAGTAAGGCTGCAGAGGCAGCACTGAAGAACGCGAGAATACAGCCCTGACACAAAATCCAAAACAAAATGCGTAAAGCTAAACCAAAGAAACGTATCGTACTTCCCGATCCCGTATTCGGTGACGTGAAAGTATCGAAATTTGTGAATCATCTGATGTACTCCGGTAAGAAGAGTATCTCGTATACTATCTTCTACACGGCTCTGGACATCGTAGCTGAGAAAATGAAGAGCGAAGAGAAGCCTGCCCTCCAGATTTGGAAAGAGGCTCTTGACAAGATTACTCCTCAGGTGGAGGTGAAGAGCCGTCGTATCGGTGGCGCTACCTTCCAGGTTCCCACAGAGATTCGTCCCGACCGCAAGGAGTCTGTTTCGATGAAGAACATGATATCCTATGCTCGTAAGCGTGGTGGTAAGACCATGGCCGACAAGTTGGCAGCTGAGATTATGGATGCCTACAACGAGCAAGGTGGTGCTTTCAAGCGTAAGGAGGATATGCATCGTATGGCTGAGGCCAACCGTGCATTTGCACACTTCCGCTTCTAAGTAAAGCTTTTGAGGTAAAAGATTTGATTTAGAATAAGAGATAGAGATAAAGAAAGATGGCAAAACAAGATTTGCATTTAACTCGCAATATCGGTATCATGGCCCACATCGATGCCGGTAAAACGACTACTTCGGAGCGTATCCTTTTCTATACGGGTAAAACTCACAAGCTTGGTGAGGTGCACGAAGGTGCAGCCACTATGGACTGGATGGCTCAGGAGCAGGAGCGCGGCATTACCATCACCTCTGCTGCCACCACGGCTTATTGGACGTGGAATGGAGAGAAATATAAGTTCAATCTGATTGACACTCCGGGACACGTGGACTTTACCGCTGAGGTAGAGCGCTCACTGCGTGTGCTCGACGGTGCCGTTGCTGCATATTGTGCGGTAGGTGGCGTAGAGCCCCAGTCCGAGACTGTATGGCGTCAGGCTGACAAGTACAATGTGCCCCGTATGGGTTATGTTAACAAGATGGACCGTTCTGGTGCAGACTTCTTTGAGGTTGTTCGCCAGATGAAGGACATTTTGGGCGCAACACCCGCTGTTGTCGCTGTACCTATCGGTGCAGAGGAAAACTTCAAGGGCATTGTTGACTTGATTCAGATGAAGGCTATTCTGTGGCACGATGAAACCATGGGTGCCGAGTATAGCGTGGAAGATATTCCCGCTGACATGATGGCTGAATGTGAGGAGTGGCGTGCTAAGCTCATCGAGCAGGCAGCAGAACAGGATGACAACCTCATGGAGAAGTACTTTGAGGATCCCGATAGCCTGACTGAGGAGGAGATCATCGCAGCTATCCGTAAGGGTACGCTGAAGTTGGACCTTGTGCCCATGACCTGCGGTTCCTCGTTCAAGAACAAGGGTGTCCAGAAGTTGCTTGACTATGTGTGCATGTTCCTTCCCTCTCCCCTCGATACTCCTGCAATCGTGGGTACAAACCCCGATACTGGTGAAGAGGAAGACCGTCAGCCCAGTGAGGACGAGAAGACTTCAGCCCTGGCTTTCAAGATTGCAACTGATCCCTATGTTGGTCGTTTGACTTTCATCCGTGTTTATTCGGGTAAGGTAGAGTCGGGTTCGTATGTCTACAACGTTCGCTCTGGTAAGAAGGAGCGTGTTAGCCGCTTGTTCCAGATGCATTCTAACCATCAGAATCCTGTTGAAGTGATTGGTGCTGGCGACATTGGCGCTGGTGTAGGTTTCAAGGACATTCGTACAGGTGATACCCTCTGCGATGAGGACGCACCTATCGTACTTGAGACTATGGACTTCCCCGATCCCGTTATCGGTATTGCTGTGGAGCCCAAGACACAGAAGGACCTCGATAAGTTGAGCAATGGTTTAGCCAAGCTCTCTGAAGAGGATCCCACCTTCACCGTTCGCACTGACGAGCAAAGTGGCCAGACCGTCATCAGTGGTATGGGCGAATTACACCTCGACATCATCATCGACCGCTTGAAGCGTGAGTTCAAGGTTGAATGCAATCAGGGTAAGCCTCAGGTTAACTACAAAGAGGCTATCACTAAGACTGTCAACCTTCGTGAAGTTTACAAGAAGCAGTCCGGTGGTCGCGGTAAGTTTGCCGACATTATTGTGAATGTAGGTCCCGTAGACGAAGACTACAAGGAAGGTGGCCTGCAGTTCGTCAATTTGGTAACCGGTGGTAACATTCCTAAGGAGTTTATCCCCTCGGTTCAGAAAGGCTTCGAGAGCGCTATGAAGAATGGCGTGCTCGGTGGCTTCCCTATGGACAGCATGAAGGTTGAGCTGCTTGATGGTTCGTTCCATCCTGTTGACTCCGATCAGTTGTCGTTCGAAATCTGTGCCATTCAGGCCTATAAGAATGCTTGTGCTCAGGCTAAACCCGTATTGATGGAGCCCATGATGAAGTTGGAAGTTGTTACTCCCGAGGAGAATATGGGTGATGTGATTGGTGACTTGAACAAGCGTCGTGGACAGGTAGAAGGTATGGATACCACCCGTACGGGTGCTCGTCTGGTTAAGGCAATGGTTCCTCTGGCAGAAATGTTCGGTTATGTAACTGCTCTGCGTACCATCACCTCCGGACGTGCCACGTCTTCAATGACCTACGATCACCATGCTCCCGTGAGCACAGGTATCGCCAAGGCTGTTCTGGAAGAAATAAAAGGACGTGTAGACTTGGTGTAACACATGAATTTAACAGGTAGCCGCTGAGCAAATGACTCTTTAGCGGCTTCCTAAAAAAGTAAATTGTAAATCGTTAAATTGTAAATTAACAAAATGAGTCAGAAAATTAGAATCAAGCTGAAGTCATATGACCACAATCTGGTAGACAAGTCAGCCGAGAAAATTGTGAAAACCGTGAAGGTTAGTGGTGCCATCGTTAGTGGTCCTATTCCCCTTCCCACTCACAAGCGTATCTTCACTGTAAACCGCTCCACCTTCGTTAACAAGAAGGCTCGCGAACAGTTCGAGCTTTGCTGCTACAAGCGTCTTATCGACATCTACAGCAGTACTGCAAAAACCGTTGACGCCCTGATGAAGCTGGAATTGCCTAGCGGTGTTGAAGTGGAAATCAAAGTGTAATAACACAGAGTAAAAACAATATTATTAATTAACAAAAACTGAAATGCCAGGATTATTAGGAAAAAAAATCGGAATGACATCCGTTTTCAGTGCCGAGGGTAAGAATGTACCATGCACTGTTATCGAAGTAGGTCCTTGTGTGGTAACTCAGGTGAAAAGCGTAGAGAAGGATGGCTATGCAGCCGTTCAGCTTGGCTACGAGGAAGCAAAGGAGAAGAATACCTCCGCCCCTCTGAAGGGTCACTTCCAAAAGGCCGGTACCACTCCCAAGAGACACTTGGCCGAGTTCACAGGTTTTGATCAAGAACTGAATCTGGGTGACACAATCACCGTTGATTTGTTCGCTGACACCGTCTATGTTGACGTAATTGGCACATCTAAGGGACGTGGTTTCCAGGGTGTCGTTAAGCGTCACGGTTTCGGTGGTGTAGGTCAGGCAACGCACGGTCAGGACGACCGTCTGCGCAAGCCCGGTTCAATCGGTGCGTGCTCTTATCCCGCCAAGGTTTTCAAGGGTTTGCGTATGGGTGGCCAGATGGGCAACAAGCGTGTGACCACACACAACCTGCAAGTGTTAAAAGTAATTCCCGAACACAATCTCTTGCTCATTAAGGGCAGTGTTCCCGGATACAATGGTTCAATCGTTAGTGTTCTGAAGTAAAATGGAAGTTAGTGTATTAAATATTAAGGGTCAGGATACCGGTCGCAAGGTATCTTTGAACGATGCTATCTATGCCATCGAGCCCAACGATCACGCCATCTATCTGGATGTGAAACTGATCATGGCCAACCAGCGCCAGGGCACAGCAAAATCGAAAGAAATAAGTGAAATCGCAGGCTCAACCCGCAAACTCGGCCGTCAGAAGGGCGGTGGCGGTGCTCGCCGTGGCGATATTAAGTCTCCTGTACTCGTAGGTGGTGGCCGCGTGTTTGGTCCTAAACCTCGCGATTATGGTTTCAAACTGAACAAGAAAGAGCGCGTACTGGCACGCAAGTCAGCTCTCGCTTATAAGGCTCAGGAAGATGCTATTATCGTAGTTGAGGACTTCACTCTGGACGCTCCGAAGACAAAATCTTTCATCGAAATCTTAAATAATCTTAAAATTTCGGGTAAGAAGAGTCTCTTCGTTTTGCCAGGTGCCGATAAAGTTGTATATTTGTCGTCCCGAAATCTCGAGCGTGTCAATGTTATGGCCGCATCTGCGCTGAATACCTACAAGGTACTCGATGCAGATGTTATGGTTGTGGCTGAAGGTGCGCTCCCAGTTATTGAGGGCAACTTAATCTAATAAAGGAAGCTGAATATGGCATACATAATCAAACCTCTGGTCACTGAGAAGATGACCCAGACTACAGAGAAGCAGAACAAGTTCGGCTTCATTGTTCGTCCCGATGCCAATAAGATTGAGATCCAGAAGGAAGTGGAAGCTCGCTATAACGTAACCGTTACAGATGTCAACACGATGGTCTATGGCGGTAAGGCTAAGCAGCGCTATACTCGTTCTGGTTTGCTCAAGGGTCGCACGAACGCTTTCAAGAAGGCCATCGTTACACTTAAGGATGGCGACACAATAGATTTCTATAGCAATATTTAATAAAGAATGGCAGTACGTAAATTTAAGCCCACGACACCAGGGCAGAGACACAAGATTATAGGTACGTTTGAGGAGATTACTGCATCAGTACCTGAAAAGTCTCTCGTGTACGGTAAGCGTTCTACTGGTGGCCGTAACGCCGACGGAAAGATGACAATGCGTTATCTCGGTGGTGGCCACAAAAGAAAGTTCCGCTTTATCGACTTCAAAAGAGAGAAGGATGGTGTTCCAGCAACTGTAAAGACAATTGAATACGATCCGAATCGTTCGGCTCGCATCGCTTTGTTGTACTACGTTGATGGTGAGAAACGTTATATTATTGCTCCCAACGGACTGAAGGTTGGTGACAAGGTGATGAGTGGCGCAGAAGCAGCACCCGAAGTTGGAAATGCTCTTCCTCTGCAGAACATCCCCGTAGGTACCATCATTCACAACATTGAGCTTCGTCCCGGTCAAGGCGCATTGCTCGTTCGTTCCGCTGGTAATTTTGCCCAGTTGACTTCTCGTGAGGGACGCTACTGTGTAATCAAGTTGCCTTCTGGTGAGACTCGTCAGATTCTCAGCGCTTGTAAGGCTACTGTAGGTAGTGTAGGTAACTCTGACCATGCACTGGAGAGTTCCGGTAAGGCTGGTCGTTCACGCTGGCTGGGTCGTCGTCCTCACAACCGTGGTGTTGTCATGAATCCTCATGATCATCCCATGGGTGGTGGTGAAGGCCGTCAGTCTGGTGGTCATCCTCGCTCGCGTAAGGGCCTGTATGCAAAGGGTCTCAAGACACGCGCACCGAAGAAGCAGTCGAACAAGTATATTATCGAGAGAGCTAACAAGAAGAAGTAACCAGGCAAGTTAAAAGTGTAAATTATGAGTCGTTCATTAAAGAAAGGTCCATATATTGAGGTAAACCTTGAAAACAAGGTGCTCGCCATGAATGAAAGTGGTAAGAAGACTGTTGTTAAGACATGGGCCCGCGCTTCTATGATTTCCCCCGATTTCGTGGGTCACACCGTAGCAGTGCATAACGGAAACAAATTCATTCCTGTTTACATTACTGAAAACATGGTTGGACATAAGCTTGGTGAGTTTGCTCCCACTCGTAAGTTCGGTGGCCATGCTGGTCAGAAGAAGAAGTAATCAGGCATTAAACGAAAAAAGAGTAATAATATAATGGGAAAAAGAAAGAAATTAGCTGCTGAAGCAAGAAAGGCAGCCTTGAAGACCCAGTATTTCGCAAAGCTGAAAGATGTGCCTTCTTCTCCCCGCAAGATGAGGTATGTGGTTGATTTGATTCGCGGCATGGAAGTCAATCGGGCACTTGGAACGCTGAGATTCTCTAAGAAAGCAGCTTCTGCTGATGTAGAGAAATTGCTCCGCTCTGCAATTGCCAACTGGGAACAGAAGAACGAACGTAAGGCCGAAGATGGCGAGTTGTTCGTTACCCGCGTGTTTGTTGACGAGGGCGCAACCCTCAAGCGTATGAGACCGGCTCCTCAGGGTCGTGGTTATAGAATCCGCAAACGTTCAAACCACATTACCTTGTATGTCGATACTAAGAATGATTAATGATTAAGTAAAAGTATGGGACAAAAAGTTAATCCAATAAGCAATCGTTTGGGTATCGTCCGCGGTTGGGACTCAAATTGGTTTGGTGGCAAGAACTTTGGAGATTCGTTGCTGGAGGATAGTAAAATCCGTAAGTATCTGAATGCTCGTCTGGGTGATGCCAGCATATCGAAGATTGTTATCGAGCGTACACTGAAGCTCGTGACTATCACTGTTTGTACGGCCCGTCCTGGTCTTATCATTGGTAAGGGTGGTGAGAAGGTCGACAAGCTGAAGGAAGAATTGAAGAAGATCACTGATAAGGAAATTCAAATTAATATCTTCGAGGTTAGAAAGCCTGAACTGGATGCAACTATTGTTGCTAACAACATAGCACGCCAAGTTGAAGGTAAGATTTCCTATCGTCGTGCTATCAAGATGGCAATTGCCAATTCTATGCGCGCTGGTGCAGAAGGTATTAAAGTGCAAATTTCTGGTCGATTGAACGGTGCTGAAATCGCTCGTAGCGAGATGTTCAAGGAAGGCCGTACTCCTCTGCACACATTCCGTGCTGATATAGACTATTGCAAGGCTGAAGCTCTTACGAAGGTTGGTCTGCTGGGTCTGAAGGTATGGATTTGCCGTGGTGAAGTGTTTGGTAAGAAAGATCTTGCTCCTAATTTCTCACAACAGAAGGAAAACAGCGGCCGTGGCTTCGGTAATGGCCCCAAGAACTTCCGTCGCAAGAGAAACAACAATCGTTAAAACTAAATTATCATGTTACAGCCTAAAAGAACAAAATATAGAAGACCGCAAAAAGGTCGTTGCAAGGGCAATGCCCAGCGCGGCAACCAATTGACATTTGGTTCTTTCGGAATCAAGTCATTGGATACGCACTGGATTACAGCACGCCAGATTGAGGCTGCTCGTGTTGCCATGACACGTTACATGCAGCGTGAAGGTCAGAGCTGGATTCGCATCTTCCCCGATAAGCCAATCACGAAGAAGCCAGCCGACGTTCGTATGGGTAAGGGTAAGGGTGACCCCGTAGGTTACGTATTCCCCATTACTCCCGGCCGCATCATCTTTGAGATTGAAGGTGTTTCTTATGACATTGCCAAGGAGGCACTCCGTCTGGCTGCTCAGAAACTGCCTGTTACCACTAAGTTCATTGTAAGAAGAGATTACGATAAAAACGCATAATTATGAAAGTTGCAGAAATTCAGAAGTTGGCCACTGCTGACTTGCAGGAACTGATTCAGACTGAGAAGGCCAATTATACACAGATGTTGCTGAATCATGCTGTATCTCCCCTTGAGAATAGTGCTCAGATTAAGGCGGCTCGTCGTAATATCGCACGATTGTTGACAGTTCTTCGTCAAAGAGAACTTAACAAATAAATAATGGTCTACACATGGAAGCTAGAAATTTAAGAAAGACAAGAATGGGTGTCGTAGTTAGCGACAAAATGGATAAGACCATTGTAGTAGCTGCTAAGTTCAAGGAGAAGCACCCTATTTATGGTAAGTTCGTCAACAAGACGAAGAAGTACCATGCTCATGACGAGAAGAACGATTGTCACAAGGGTGACACCGTGCAGATAATGGAAACTCGTCCTATGAGTAAGACAAAGAGATGGAGAGTAGTAGAAATCGTAGAAAGAGCTAAGTAATCATGATACAAGCAGAATCTAGATTAGTAGTTGCAGACAACAGCGGCGCCAAGGAATGCCTGTGCATCCGCGTATTGGGTGGTACCCGTCGTCGTTACGCGTCTGTAGGTGATGTGATTGTCGTTGCTGTGAAGAGCGCAATCCCCACCAGTGAAGTTAAGAAAGGTGCAGTATCAAAGGCCCTGATCGTACGTACGAAGAAGGAAGTACGCCGTCCTGATGGATCGTACATCCGTTTTGATGATAACGCTTGCGTTTTGTTGAACAATGCTGGCGAATTGCGTGGTAGTCGTATTTTCGGTCCTGTCGCCCGTGAACTTCGTGCTGTAAACATGAAGGTCGTATCCTTGGCACCTGAGGTTCTTTAATCTATTAAGAATTAAAAGATGAGCAAGTTACACATTAAGAAAGGCGATACAGTATTCGTAAATGCTGGTAACAACAAGGGCAAGACTGGCACCGTGTTGAAAGTGTTTGTAGAAGAGAAGCGCGCTATCGTTGAGGGTGTAAATATGGTATCCAAGAGTCAAAAGCCCAGTGCAAAATACCCCCAGGGTGGTATTATCAAGCAGGAGGCTCCCATCCATATCTCAAACCTGAATGTGGTTGACCCCAAGAGCGGTAAGCCTACTCGTATTGGTAGAAAACTGAATGCTGACGGCAAGCTGGTCCGTTATGCAAAAAAATCCGGAGAGGAGATTAAGTAATGGCAAATACTGCAAGCCTTAAGAAAGAATATGCGGAGCGCATTGCTCCCGCTTTGATGAAGCAGTTTAACTACTCTTCATCCATGCAGATTCCCGTACTGAAGAAGATTGTTATCAATCAGGGTCTTGGTATGGCCACTGCTGACAAGAAGATTATCGAAGTAGCTATTAACGAAATTACTGCCATTACTGGTCAGAAGGCCGTAGCTACTGTTTCAAAGAAAGACGTTGCAAACTTTAAGCTTCGTAAAAAGATGCCCATTGGCGTTATGGTAACCCTGCGTCGTGAGCGTATGTACGAGTTCTTGGAGAAGTTGGTTCGCGTGGCTTTGCCCCGTATCCGTGACTTCAAGGGAATCGAGAGCAAGTTTGATGGTCGTGGTAATTACACACTTGGTATCCAGGAGCAGATTATCTTCCCTGAGATAAACATTGATACCATCGATCGCATTCTGGGTATGAACATCACCTTCGTTACCACTGCAAAGACAGACGAGGAAGGTTATGCTCTGTTGAAAGAGTTTGGTTTGCCTTTTAAGAACGCTAATAACGATTAAGTAAGATATGGCAAAAGAATCAATGAAGGCCCGCGAGGTTAAAAGAGCTAAGCTCGTGGCTAAATATGCTGAGAAGCGTGCCGAACTGAAGAAGATTGTCAACACGGGTGACCCCGTTGAGGCATATGAAGCTGCACGCAAACTTCAGGAAATTCCCCGTAACGCAAATCCCATCCGTCTGCACAACCGTTGCAAGTTGACAGGTCGTCCCAAGGGCTATATGCGTCTGTTCGGGATTAGCCGTATTCAGTTCCGTGAGATGGCCTCTGCAGGCCTGATCCCTGGCGTGAAAAAGGCAAGCTGGTAAAGCACATTTTTAATATTGTCGGGAGAGTCCCGATTAATTAAAACATTACATAAAATGACAGATCCAATAGCAGATTATTTGACTCGGTTGCGCAATGCAATTCAAGCAAAGCACAGAATTGTAGAGTGCCCGGCGTCGAATTTGAAAAAGGAAATCACAAAGATCCTTTTTGAGAAAGGCTATATCATGAACTATCAGTTCGTGGAGGATGGTCCTCAAGGAACCATCAAGATAGCCTTGAAGTATGACAATGCTTCGAAGGAGAATGCAATCAAGAAGTTGATTCGCATTTCCAAGCCTGGCATGCGTAAGTACACTGGTTACAAGGACATGCCTCGAGTAATTAATGGATTAGGTATTGCAATTTTATCTACATCCAAAGGTGTAATGACTAACAAGGAAGCTGCCGAGCTGAAGGTTGGTGGCGAAGTCCTGTGTTACGTATACTAATAGGAGGATTGAACTATGTCAAGAATTGGAAAAATGCCTATTACTATTCCCGCAGGTGTGACCATTAGCGTCAGTGATGATAACGTGGTTACCGTGAAGGGTAAGGAAGGAGAAATGAGTCAGGCTGTTCATCCCTCTATTAAGTTGCAAATCTCCGATGGTACAATCGATATGGTTATCGACGAGGCCGAGGAGACAGCAGAAGCTAAGCAGAAGCAAGCCTATCATGGTCTTTATCGTTCGCTCATCAACAATATGGTTGTAGGCGTATCGCAAGGCTATGAGAAGAAGATGGAGCTTGTTGGTGTGGGTTACCGTGTTTCCAACCAGGGCAATCTGGTAGAGTTCTCATTGGGTTACACACATAGCATATTCATCCAACTTCCTGCTGAGATTAAGGTTGAAACAAAGTCAGAGAGAAACCAGAACCCCCTGATCATCCTGCGTTCTTGCGACAAGCAATTGCTGGGTCAGGTGTGTGCAAAAATTCGTTCTTTCCGTAAGCCTGAACCTTACAAGGGCAAGGGTATCTTGTTCGTTGGCGAACAGATTCGCAGAAAGTCTGGTAAGTCAGCTGGTGCTAAGTAACTTTAAAACTGTAAGATCATGACAACAAAAATAGAAAGACGAATTAAGATTAAGTACAGAGTTCGCAATAAGATTTCTGGTACTGCTGAGCGTCCCCGCATGTCGGTGTTCCGCAGCAACAAGCAGATATATGTACAGATTATTAATGACGTAACCGGTACCACATTGGTAGCAGCTTCATCTCTTGGCATGGATGCATGCCCTAAGAAGGAGCAGGCCGCTAAGGTTGGTGAGTTGGCAGCAAAGAAGGCTCTCGAGGCTGGAATCACTACTGTTGTCTTCGACCGTAACGGATATCTGTACCATGGTCGTGTGAAGGAAGTAGCTGATGCTGCACGTAACGGTGGACTTAAATTCTAAATGATTATGGCACTGAATAAAGTTAAAATCAATAGCGATATCGAATTAAAGGACAGATTGGTAGCTATCAATCGTGTTACGAAAGTGACAAAGGGTGGTCGCACCTTCACCTTCAGCGCAATGGTAGTCGTTGGTAACGAAGACGGTATCATTGGTTGGGGTCTTGGTAAGGCTGGCGAAGTCACTGCAGCCATTGCCAAAGGCGTAGAGGCCGCAAAGAAGAATTTGGTACGTGTACCTGTAGTTAAGGGTACTGTTCCCCATGAGGCCACAGCTCATTTCGGCGGTGCCGAGGTGCTGATTATGCCTGCTTCTCCTGGTACAGGAGTTGTTGCCGGTGGTGCTATGCGTGCCGTATTGGATAGCGTAGGCGTGAAGGACGTGCTTGCAAAGTCTAAGGGTTCTTCCAACCCTCACAACCTTGTGAAGGCAACCATTGCCGCTCTGTCAGAGATGCGTGATGCTAAGACTGTAGCCGCTCAGCGTGGTGTAAGTATGGACAAAGTATTTAGAGGCTAAATAAGGAGGTATAACCATGGCAACTATCAAAGTTAAGCAAGTTAGAAGTCGTATTCATTGCCCCAAGTACCAGAAGGCCACTCTCGACACTCTGGGTTTGCGCAAGATGAATCACGTCGTTGAGATTGAGGACAATGCCTCCAATCGTGGTCTGATTCAGACAGTACATCACTTGGTAAAGGTAATTGACTAAGTAAAACTATCAACAAGTTAATTCGATAAGATATGAAATTACATAATTTGAAACCTGCAGAAGGTTCTACTCACTCTCGCCGTCGTATTGGTCGTGGTCCTGGCTCTGGTCTGGGAGGCACGTCAACTCGTGGTCACAAGGGTGCCAAGGCCCGTTCTGGTTATAAGAGAAAGATTGGTTTCGAGGGTGGTCAGATGCCTTTGCAGCGTCGTCTGCCTAAGTTCGGTTTCAAGAACATCAATCGTGTAGAATATCAGGCTGTAAGCCTTGCCAAGCTTCAGGCTTTGGCCGACAAGGGTATCACAACCATTGGTGTTGCCGAGTTGAAGGCCAATCGTGTAATCAAGGGTGATGTCCTGGTTAAGATTTTGGCAAACGGTGCGCTGACTGCTAAGGTCGACGTAACGGCACATGCCTTCTCTGCAGCAGCAGAAGCAGCCATCCAGAATGCTGGTGGCACGGTAACTAAATTGTAATAACAGCGTAGATTATGAAGTTTGTAAAGACAATAAAGAACATAGGGGCAATCGAGGATTTGCGTTCTAAGCTTCTCGTCACCCTTGGTTTTGCCGCAATTTATCGTTTCGGCTCGTTCGTAGTGCTTCCGGGCATCAATCCCGAACGCCTGACCGCTTTGCGTGAGCAGACCAATGAAGGCTTGATGTCTTTGTTGAATATGTTCTCTGGAGGTGCATTCTCCAACGCATCAATGTTCGCGCTGGGAATCATGCCCTACATTTCAGCTTCTATCGTTATTCAGTTGTTAGCCGTCGTTGTTCCCTATTTCCAGAAAATGCAGCGCGAAGGCGAGAGTGGACGTCGTAAGATCAACCAATACACTCGTTATCTTACCATTTTCATTCTCCTCTTCCAGGGCCCGTTCTATTTGATGAACCTGCAGCATCAGGCTGCTGGTGCGTTGAATCCCAACATCAGTTGGACAGCGTTCATGATAACCTCTACCATCATTCTGGCAGCAGGTAGCATGTTCATTCTGTGGCTTGGTGAGCGCATTACCGACAAGGGTATTGGCAATGGTGTATCCATCATCATTATGTTGGGTATCATTGCTCGCCTGCCTCAGGCCTTCATCCAGGAGTTGGTATCCCGCTTCACTGCACTTTCAGGTGGTGGTCTCATCATGTTCCTCATAGAGTTGATCATTTTGTTTGCCGTTATCCTTGCAGCTATCATGCTCGTTCAGGGAACCCGTAAGGTACCCGTACAGTATGCTCAGCGCATGGTACGTGGTCAGCAGGTAGGTGGTGCACGTCAGTACATCCCCTTGAAGCTGTTTGCCGCAAACGTAATGCCCATCATCTTCGCACAAGCCATTATGTTCATTCCCTCTACGCTGATTGGTTTCATCGCTGAGGGTAGTGGATTCTGGACTCGTGTGGCTATGGTCATGTCGGACTACACCAGTTGGCAGTACAACGTTGTATTTGCTTTCCTAATCATTGCATTTACATTCCTGTACACTGCCATCACAATGAATCCTCAGCAGATGGCCGAGGACATCAAGCGCAACAATGGCTTTATCCCTGGCATCCGTCCGGGAAAGGCTACAGCTGAATATCTGGATGAGATAATGACTCGCATCACCATCCCTGGATCTGTGTTCCTCGCCTTCATTGCTTGTATGCCCGCTTTTGCTGGCCTGCTTGATGTGAAGCCCGAGTTTGCACACTTCTTCGGTGGCACGTCGCTCCTGATTCTTGTAGGTGTTGTCCTCGACACTCTGCAGCAAATCGAGAGCCACCTGTTGATGAGACATTATGACGGCCTGCTGAGTTCTGGTAGAATTCACGGGCGTAGCGGAGTATCTGCCTACTAAGGAGTATCTATGAAGATATTTCTGAAGACAGAGGAAGAGATAGAATTGATGAGAGCGGCCAATCTCATGGTTGGTTCAACGCTCGCAGAGATAGGAAAGGCGATAAAGCCTGGGGTGACTACCCGTCAGCTCGACAAAATCGCCGATACGTACATAAGAGACAATGGAGCGGTTCCCACTTTCAAGGGGTTTCCGAATCCATGCGGTGGTGAAGCGTTTCCTGCGTCGATATGTACATCCGTAAATGATGAGGTAGTACACGGTCTGCCTACCGACTGTCCCCTTCAAGAGGGTGACATCGTATCAGTTGACTGTGGAGTCCTACTGAATGGATGGAATGGTGACTCCTGCTACACTTTTAGTGTAGGTGAGATCTCAGCGGAGGTCGCGCAGTTGCTCAAGACAACCAAGGAAGCTCTCTACCGAGGTATAGAGATGGCCTTGCCAGGCAGGCGCATAGGAGATATCGGAAATGCTGTACAGGAGCATTGTGAAGCCCAAGGCTACGGCGTCGTACGCGAGTTCGTCGGTCACGGCATAGGGCAGAAGATGCATGAGGACCCACCTGTTCCCAATTATGGTCGTTCGGGCAACGGTCCGCAAATCAAGAGTGGCATGTGCATAGCCATCGAGCCCATGATAACGATGGGCAACCCGAAGATATATCTTTCGGATGACCGATGGACGGTACGCACTCGCGATGGCAAACCTGCAGCCCACTTCGAGCACACCATAGCAATACATCAGGGTAGAGTAGACATTCTCTCCTCTTTCAAGGAAATAGAAAAAAACGAAAAGTAAAAAACACATAGAACAACCATGGCAAAACAGTCCGCAATAGAACAAGATGGAGTGATCGTTGAATCTCTCTCCAACGCCATGTTCCACGTAGAGTTGGAAAATGGTCATGAGATCACAGCCCACATATCGGGCAAAATGCGTATGCACTACATTAAGATTCTACCAGGCGATAAGGTGAAAGTAGAAATGAGCCCGTATGACCTGTCGAAGGGCCGCATAGTATTCAGATACAAATAACAACAACAATATGAAAACAAGAGCTTCTATAAAGAAACGTACTCCAGAGTGCAAGATTGTCCGTCGCAAGGGACGTCTGTATGTGATTAACAAGAAGAACCCTAAGTTCAAGATGCGTCAGGGTTAGTAACATTGCAAGAAAAGTTAAGTAATATATGGCAATAAGAATTGTTGGTGTAGATTTGCCTCAGAACAAGAGAGGTGAAATCGCTTTGACCTATGTTTATGGAATAGGTCGTAGTAGCTCGGCCAAGATATTGGACAAGGCTGGAGTTAATCGTGACAAGAAGGTAGTAGACTGGACCGATGACGAGGCTGCCAAGATTCGTGAAATCATTGGTGCTGAGTACAAGGTCGAGGGAGACCTCCGCAGTGAAATCGCCATGAACATCAAGCGTCTGATGGACATTGGTTGCTATCGTGGTGTACGTCACCGTAATGGTCTGCCCGTTCGTGGTCAGAGCACTAAGAACAATGCTCGTACACGTAAGGGCAAGAAGAAGACTGTTGCTAACAAGAAAAAGGCTACTAAATAATAATTGATATCATGGC
>JAGCVH010000031.1 GCA_017962495.1 Bacteroidaceae bacterium | reverse complement strand
GCAAGTAAGCAGAAAAAGATGGACACCCGCGTGAACTTCACGCCGATGGTGGACATGATGATGCTTCTGATTACGTTCTTCATGCTCTGTACGACGCTGAGCAAGCCGCAGGCTATGCAGCTGACGATGCCGAGTAATGATGAGAATATGACCAAGGAAGACAAGTCGGTGACGAAGGCTTCGTACACCATCACACTCTACCTTGGTGGTGAGGATAAACTGTACTATGTCGAAGGTCTGCCTGATTACGAGAACGCTGAATGCCTGAAGGAGACGACCTGGGGTAAGGACGGTGTCCGCAAACTGCTCATCGAGCACGTTACTGAGGACGGCTTCAGCCCTGTGGCTCGCGTCATGATGGCAAAGAAGAAGCTCGACGAAAAGAAGGAGAAGATGGGCGACAAGATGACTAAGGAAGCATACGACAAGGAACTGTCAGACATCCGTAACGGTAAGACCGACGAGTTTATGGCAGAGTTCGGTGAAAAGGGTATGCAGACTTTGACAGTCATTATCAAGCCCATGGACATTTCTACGTACGACAACATGGTACAGGCTCTTGACGAAATGTTGGTTTGCAGTATTGGTAAGTATGTCATTGACAAGGTGAACGAAGACGATGAGAAGCTTCTCACGTTGAAGGGCATCAAGTTTACAAATGACAATTAAAAGAAAGGAAATAGACTATGGCAAAAATAGATCTAATTGACAACAGCTGGACCGACCTCGTCTTTGAAGGCAAAAATAAGGAATACGGTGCATACGTTCTCCGTCGCGATACGGGAAAACGTAATGTGAAGGCTCTCGTATGGGTGATGATAGGTATTGCCCTCATCTTCGCCATCGCCTACGCCAACCTGGCTATCCAGAACGCCATGAAGCAAAACGCCACCATCGATACCGATGTGGAGCTGTCGAAACTGGCACAGAAGAAGGAAGCCAAGGTGGAACGTAAGGAACCCGTCAAAGTGGAAGTTGAACAGAAAGTCGTTGAGAAGGTTAAGTCTTCAGTGAAGTTCACCGCTCCTGAAATCAAGAAGGACGATGAAGTGAAGCCCGAGGACGAAATCAAGTCTCAGGACGATCTGTCGAAGACCAACACCGCCATCGGTACCTTCGATGTGAAAGGTAACGACGAGGCAGAGGGTGAAGTGCTGAAGGCTAAGGAAGTCGTGGTCGACGAGAAGCCGAAGGAGGAAGAGACCAAGGTGTTCGACGTGGTTGAACAGATGCCTTCGTTCCCCGGTGGTGACGCCGAACTGATGAAGTACCTCTCTACCCATATCAAGTATCCTGTCGTAGCAGAGGAGAACGGTATCCAGGGTCGTGTTATCGCCACCTTCGTGGTTGAGCGCGATGGTTCTATCAGCGACGTTAAGGTCATCAAGTCGGTAGACCCGTCTCTCGACAAGGAGGCCATCCGCGTGCTGAAGTCCATGCCTAAGTGGATTCCCGGTAAGCAGAACGGCTCGGCTGTACGTGTGAAGTACACCGTACCAGTAACCTTCAGATTACAGTAATAGTGCTTGATGCACCGTGAATTGTGAATTGATAATGAACTCATTCAACAAATTCGTTGGATTAATACTCTCTTTAGGCTTGTTCCTCGCATGTGGGAACAAGCCTAAATCGCTGCCTTACGACTATGAAGCAGCAGCAGCCTCTTTCGCCTCCGACGAGAGCTTCTACCCCATCCTTGACGAAGAGTTGGAAGTGTATCAAGCACTCCATGCACAGGGTGAGCTCAAGGCCGACTATACCGACCAAGAGGATGCTATTAAGAAACTGATGAACAACGAGGTGTGGCTCGCCTTTACAACCCGACAGCTCTCGCAGCGCGAAATAGAAAGCCTCAAGGCACGTTCCTTCACTCCAAGGATTATACCTATCGCGTACGACGGTCTGGCCATCATTGTTAACAATGCCAACCCCGACACTTGTATTTCAATAAAGGACTTTGCACGAATCCTGAAGGGCGAGGTCAAAAACTGGAACGAAATCTACCCCAAATCTAAGTTGGGCGAAATCGACGTTGTCTTCGACAATCCCAAGTCGAGCACCGTCACCTATTGCGTTGACTCCATCTTAGGGGGTACACCCATCAACAGCGGCAACATCGGCGCCGTAAAAAAGAGTGCCGAAGTCATCGACTGGGTGGAACGTCACGAGAATGCCATCGGAATCATTGGTTCCAACTGGCTCAACGACAAACGCGACACCACCAATGTCACCTTTAAGAAGAACATCACCGTCATGAAGGTCAGCAGGCTGGACTCCGCTACGGCGCACAACAGCTTCAAACCTTATCAATACTACATATACAACGGTAACTACCCCCTTATCCGCACCATCTATGCCCTGCTCAACGAGCCTCGCTCTGGTGTCCCCTCCGGGTTTGCCCACTTCTGCCGCCTTCCCAAAGGTCAGATGATTATCTTCCGCTCTGGCCTCCTCCCCATCCAGGCCGGCCTCGAAGTGCGGACTGTTAACGTTACTAAAGAATGATAAACCATTTAAGAATAACAACGTCATAACGATAAAACGAAATACCGTCATACCGAAATAACGTCATAACGAAATACCGTCATACCGAAATAACGAAATACCGAAATAACGTCATACCGAAATAACGACAAAAAAGTTAACATGTCTAACCCTTTAAAATGATTAAAAGTATGAAAACGATCAAATATTGAGTAATGGGCGTCGTGCTGGCAGGTTTCAGCACCAGCGCCATGGCACAGGACGGCACTAAGGCCGACATCGATGCCGTAAAGAAAATCATTAGTAGCAAACCCGCAGACCTCGCAGACCAGATGAAGGCGTTCGAGAAGAAGAACAAGAAGAATGCCGAGAATCTAACCGAGTTCGCCCGCGCCTTCTATGAGGCTAAGGACACTGCCAATGCCCTGAAGTATGCCGACCTGGCACTCAAGGCCAACAAGAGCTATGCTCCGGCTTACATCCTGAAGGGTGACCTCCGCGCACTGGCCGACGATGGCGGTGGCGCTGCCTCTCTTTACGACCAGGCTATCTACTTCGACCCGAAGAATCCCGATGCCTATCGTAAGTATGCTTCTGTGTACCGTAAGATCAGCCCTCAGGGTGCCATCTCCAAGCTCAACGAACTGCGTGCCCAGCTGCCCGACTATCCCGTTGACGCTATCATCGGACACATCAACTACATCTCCAACAACTTCGACGAAGCCATCGCCTCCTACGACAAAGTGCCCAAGTCCAAGTTAGAGAAGATGGACATCATCGAGAGCGCTTTCTCGGCCTACCTCACCCAGAAGTATGACAAGGGTATCGAGATGGCAGAGTTCGGTCTCGGTAAGGAGCCCCGCAACTCTACGCTCAACCGTCTGGCTATGTTCTGCAACACTGAGAAGGGCAACTTCGACAAGGCCATCGACTATGCCGATCGTCTGTTCAACAAGTCTGACTCCGCTAACATCTCCTATATGGACTATGTGTACTACGGCAACGCCCTCAACGGCCTGAAGCGCCACGACGAGGCCATCGCCATGTACATGAAGGCCCTCGACCAGGAGTTCGACAACAAGGACAAGCGTGCTGGTGTCATCAAGACCCTCAGCGATGCCTATAAAGGAACCAAGGACTACGAGAACGCCATCAAGTACTATGAGAAGTACCTCGACGAGGTATCAAAGGCTTCCGCCAGCGACCATGCCGGACTGGGACAGCTCTATGTACAGCACGCCAACAACCTGGAGGATGCCGTAGCAAAGTTAGAGAAGTTCAAGAAGGCTGACGAGATCTATGCCAACCTGCTCACCAAGTACACCGACATCGAAGACTACGTTGCCTTCCAGCGTGCCCGTATCGGTATGTACATGGACCCAGAGTCGAAGCAGGAGTTAGCTAAGCCACACTACGAGAAACTCGTTGAGCTTCTCGGCAGCAAGGAAGAGCGCGACAACACCGACAAGGTTCGTCTCGTAGAGGCTTATCGCTACCTCATTTCTTACTACCTCATCACCAAGGACGACAAGGCCACTGCCAAGCAGTTTGCCGCCAAGCTCCAGGAGGTAGATCCCGAGAACGACACCGCCAAGCAGGTGCTCGAACTGAAGTAAACAACTTAATTAATATCATCCATTCACTGAAGGGGTTTGCCACACGGCAAACCCCTATTTTTATTATTACTTATGTGAACAATAGATTCCAATGCGCCACATTTAAAGTATTTTTATCCATTTTCTTGCAAGTGAAGAAAAAAATGATTATCTTTGCCCCGCATAAGACAATTAGTTATGGACAAACAGATTCTTGACGGTATTAAAAAGACACTTGCCACGAGCCTGCCAAAGAAGGCTGTGGCAATGCTCTACGGCTCGCAGGCTCGTGGAGATGCCCGGAAGAATTCAGACTGGGATATTCTTATTGTACTTGACAAGGAGAGGCTGATGCCAGAGGATTATGATACTGTGACTTATCCCTTAACCAAGTTGGGATGGGACATTGGTGCTGAAATCAATCCCATTATGTATACCAAGAAAGAATGGGAAGCCAGCCGTATCACTCCATTCTATCACAATGTCTTAAAAGATGCCATTGCCCTATGAGTTTGAATGACGAAGAGAGAAAGACGATGGTCGGTCTCCAGATGGAGAAAGCCAACCGTTTCATGGAGCAGGCCGAGATGGTACGAGGTCTTCAGCAGTGGGATCTTGCTGCCAATCGCTACTATTATGCTTGTTTCCATGCTGTTCAAGCGTTATTTATTCACAACGGACTGGCAAGCAAGACCCATACTGGAATGCTGAGACAGTTTGGACTACACTTCATTAAGACTGGAATAATTGAAGACAGACTTGGAGGATTCTTGACAAGAATGGAACAATTGCGGGAAAAAGGTGATTACAATTGCATATTCTCTATTAACGAAGAAGAATTATGCACAATTGTAGAACCTGCCCACGAATTAGTGAAGGTTATTGCCGGCCTAATTCAAGAATAAACGAAGACGCGCGTGCGACAAGAAGGAAGAGCGCGACACCGCCAAGCAGGTGCTCGAGCTGAAGTAAACAACTTAATTATAATCATCCATTCACTGAAGGGGTTTGCCACACGGCAAGCCCCTATTTTTTAGCTACCTGAAAAGCATGACCCGTTTACATACGATTGGAACCTTAAATCTTCACCAATCTCACAAGAATCTATACTATGTACACAACATGGCTTTTTTATGAACATAAATTCATAGTTGCTGACTAGCTACCATTCATCCATCAAGTCACAAATAAATATAAAAAAACGTGCAAAATAAGGTAAGTCATAAAACTTTTCGTATTTTTGCAGACAAATATGTGAGATATGAACAAGAAGTCAGTATTAAACCGCCTCTCCACACTGAAGGTTCCCTTGATGGCAGTGGGAGTATCACAGTTGGGGCTTTTCGGTTCAACAGTTCGGGGAGAGAATACTCGTAAGAGTGATATTGACATCCTGATAGACTTCAATGCCGGTCAGGAGACATATCTTAATTTCATGAATGCGTGCAGCATACTTCAGAGTGCTTTCGGCAAGACGAAACTTGACGTTGTCACGAAGAAAGGTCTGAGTCCCTATATTGGTGAAACTATTCTCAAAGAAGTAGAGTATGTATAAGTCTTACGTTCCATATCTCCAGCATATCCTTGACGAGTGCCTTTATGTGCATTCCGTCATAACGGATGATATGCAGATAGATGAGTTTCTGCGCGATGAGACGTTGAAGCGGGCTGTCACTCGTAGCCTCTCCATCATAGGTGAAGCTACCAAGAAGATTCCTGCTGATGTAAAGTACGCTTGGCAGAGCATATCATGGCGTGAGATGGCAGGGATGCGCGACAAACTTGTCCACGACTATAAGCGTACGATTAGAGTTGAATATGACTCAGGTATGACTTCAATATGAGTTTTTTCGGCAAAAGTTTGGCGGTTTCAGGAAATTGTCGTATCTTTGCGAGCGATATATCAAAACAACTACTCAACATCAGCTTATGACAGCAATACAACTCAACGCAGAAGTCTATCGCACTCTGGGGGTGATAGCAGAAGACGAGGGACTGCTCAGGCAGGCCCTTAAATACTTGAAGAAGCTCGCAGCCAAGAAGCAAGACGAGACGCTCATGACTAAGGAGCAGTTCTTCGCAAAACTGGAACATGCCGAAAGAGATATAGCAGAAGGGAAAGGCAAGACATTTACAAATTTGGATGACATGCACGCTTGGCTTAATACTCTTTAAACTATGTATAAGATTACTTATTCACCAGATGCAGAGTCCGACCTTGCCAAACTGAAGAGGGAAGAACCAGCTCATTTCAAAAAGGCTGTGAAGCTGTTAGAAGAGATCATGCTTCACCCCAAGATAGGAACAGGCCATCCGGAACCTCTGAAAGGGCAACCAGAGAACCGGTGGAGCAGACAAATATCAAAAAAGCACAGGTTGGTGTACCGCATTTTCGACACAGAAATCCTTGTGGAAATACTAACTGCATACGGTCACTATAACGACAAATAACGAGGGCGAAATAAAAAATTTCGCTTTTTTTTTGGTGGTTTCATTTATTATCTTTAATTTTGCAGCCATTAAGCATTTAACTACGACAGACTCTTTACCTTAGTTGTCGACTATATATATTATAAAACTATTATATTGGCGCAGTTCAATTCTTCCGTGGATGCCCCCCTGTGACAACTATCCGAATATAGTGCACAGACGATACATATTTCATAAAAAAGCCGTACCTTTGCCCCCATGGAAACAAATAGTGAACTGCAACGATACACCATGCTGG
>JAGCVH010000030.1 GCA_017962495.1 Bacteroidaceae bacterium | reverse complement strand
GAACCTGGAGGGAGAGGAAAACATAGCCATTGATGACAACCGTTTCCATCAGCTCCAAGAATTATTCGGCTTCAACGCTATTCCATTCAATGTTACCCTCACGCCCGATGGCCGGATTGTCCGAGACGGGCTCCTTCTACGTGCCGCCGAAGCAGGGTTCGATAGATTCATTCTGATGCTGGAGGAAATGAAAGCAAGACTCGAATAATGAACAAGCAAACCATCATCACCATCCTGCTCACCCTCGTTGCAATGGCAGTTGGAAGGTTGTAACGCCATCCTATCTTGACATCCCTTGCTGGAACTTCTGTATTCGCCCATCATATCTGCCATCTGCAATGTCGTGGACTTCATGGCCAGTGCGTCTGAGTCGGGTTCATCCTTCGTTAGCATTGCGCTTGGCTTTGCCGCTTTTCATATTCTGGTGGTATCAAAGCACGAATAAAAAGATGTTTCGGAGCGCAAAAGCCCTTGAAATGTTTGGGGCACTAGGCGTCCTGATGGGAATGTCTTTGACGATCGGCCTCCATCTCCTCGTTGACCTTTTCCGCCATCTTTTTCTTTGCCTTGCGCTGCTGGGCACGATTGGGAACAAGTTCCAAGCGTGTGCGCTGGATGCGCTTTTCCATTTCCTTCGAGGGTTTCCAACGGATGTTGATGCGATCTATAAGATCGGTCGAGAACTCCTCAGCGCTCACGGCACCACGCCCTTTCAGGGTGGTGTAGAAAGCCCCAAGCATGTCGAGGTCAACACGCGCGCCACGCTCCAGGAACTCAATGATGCATTGCTGGAAATCGGTAAGCAGACCGATAATGGTACCGGTGCTGAAGACCGAGTTGTGCGACGACAGATGGTGGGCAATCTGTTGCAGGGTGATGGTCTGCGTGCTTTGCGCTGCGGCATAGATAAGCCACGGGGCATCGGCATCCTTTAGGCTCGATGAGCGTGGCACATAACTGTACTTTATAGCCATAGTTGTTTCGATTTAGGCCCCTAAGCCTTCCCACAGGAACGCCTAAGAGGAATGTTCGTTGCAAAAGTAATAAAAATATCGAACGCCTGCAAAGGATTGCAAAGAAATCTACATCTTAAAGTGAAAAGATGTACGTCTTATTGCTGAAAGATGTACGTCTTATAGCTGAAAGATGTACGTCTTACAGAAAAAAGATGTACGTCTTACAAGTGAAAGATGTACGTCTTACAAGCGAAAGATGTACGTCTTACAAGTGAAAGATGTACGTCTTGCATGTGAAAGATGTACGTCTTATTCAAATAAGCCTTAGGAGATGAAGCGGTAGGCCTTAGGAGATGAAACGATAAGCCTTAGGAGATAAGGCACATGAAAGGGAGAGGCAGAGCGAGAAGATATAAGCTTTGGAGGCAAAGGAAGCAGCCGCAAGATTACTTTCTAACAGGCTATTTTGAAAGGCCTTAGAGGAAATAAGACACATGAAAGGAGGAGAGAGAGCTAGAAGACATCAGCGTTGGTGGCAAGGGAAGCAGGCGCATGATTACTTTCTAATAGGCTATGCGAGGAGACAGTCTACGTGTCGGTCCTCTCCATTTTGGGACTCGGCACGGGAAAGAAATCGGCCCATTTCTTTCCCATGCTTTTGTTTTTTCGTAAATTTGCAGCAGGACAGACGATTACATAAGAAACACATACCCGTAAGACAATGAACAAACCCTTCCGAAACATAGCCACTACCCTGCTGCTCTGCCTTGCCACGAGCCTGAACGCCACAAGGGTGATGGGCTTGTATGTCATTGACGAAAGTACACTCATGCTTCACCTGCGTGACGGGGAAGTGCATTACCGTGACGACGGAACTGGGCGCAGTGCCTACCTGGGCCACTATTTCGTGGCAGGCGACGATACGCTCCTCACCTTCGGACAAAGGTTGCGCACCGACCGCGCCCAAGAACCATCGAGGTGGCGCATAAGTTCGACCGACGACAGAGGATATGGTCGGCAAAGCCCTACTGCCGTGTGGCGCAAGTCGAAACCCATGAACACGAACCACGACCTAAAGAGCGAACTCGACCACTGGCTGTTTCTGCAACTGCCCAAACCCATGAGCCAGGGGCGGAGTTACACGGTGGCCTTGCCCCGAGACATAGGTGCCGACACGCGGACGGCCTCTGTCCGCTTCGATGTATGGAATAGTGTTTCCGAGGCCTTGCACGTGAACATCATCGGATACTCCCCGACAGAGTCTGTGCACGCTGCAGACCTTTATCAGTGGATGGGCGATGGTGGCGGTCGCGACTATGGGGCATGGGAAGGCCGACCCGTATGGCTCTACCAACCCGAGACCGGACAACGGTGGCAGGCCGGAAGGGTGAAACTGTGGAAACGCAGTAGCGAGGCATCGCGCGAGGCAGGAGGCAAGAACCTCGTTGGTACGGACGTATGGAACATCGACTTCGAGGCCTCACAGCCGGGTCGCTACCGTCTGGTGGTGGAAGGCGTGGGATGCTCGATGGACTTCATCGTTGCCGACACCGTCTATCATCAACCATTCCGCTATAGTGTCAGGGGATACTACTACATGCGCATAGGAGAGCCGAACGACCCGAGCAAGGTCTTCCCCATACCTCGCCAACCGCGTTTCATCCAAGGCGTGGAGCCTGCAGGTTTCGTCATCTACAAGACCGACCTACATCCTTGGCACCCCGACTGGAGAAACATACGTGGCGACGTGTGGGACGAACCTCATTCACGCCTGCCTCGTGAATCGGCCTTCTGGCAACACCGACTGCCTGGCAACCCAACAAACCCGCAGGCACGCGGCGGACACTCTGATGCCTTCGACTGGGACCGTCATCTGGCTCATGTGTCGAACATCTACGACATGCTGCTTCCCTATATCCTATCTGGCGGGAACCTAAACGAAGACGACCTGGGCATCAGGGAGAGTGGCAACGGCATCCCCGACCTCATCGACGAAGCCCGAAATGAAGTGGACTTCTTCCTAAGCATCCGCGACGGAGAGGCCTATTCGCAAGGCTTAACGTGCCCTAGCAGCGACTGGAAGGCGATGTTTCAGGCCGGTTGCACTACCATGGCGGCATGGGCCAACGCCGCTAACTGCGCCATGCTGGCCGATGCTTTCCGCCTGCAAGGCAATACCGCCCTGCGCACGTACTATACCGATGAGGCCATCCGTGCTTTCCGATTTGCCGATCGACAGAAGGAAAAACAACTCAACGACGTGCAAGACATGGGAACCATGGGTCTCAGGGGACGCGACCTGCGTCAGCAGGCGGCAGCCTTCCTATATAATGTGACGGGCGACAGGCAGTGGGAGAACATCATGGCAGAAGAGAGTATGATTAAGAACGGACAATCGCTCATATTCAACCGAACTGCACGGAACGGGCTGCCCAGGTTCAGTCAGGAATGGGCTGCAGCGGCCTATCTCACCTGTCCGCACACAAGGCACTATCCCGAACTATACCATAATCTTCTGTCCAGCGTGCGGTGGCATGCACAAGACTATAATATCAAGCACGTCGACCTGCGCCCATCGCGTCGCGCCGCCAATGACGCGCGATGGCACACGGCCGAGAATGTACAACTGGTGATGCTTGCCCATTACATCGAGACAGATGCCTCAGAACGCCGACGCCTGGAACACGTCATGCACACCGAAGCCTCGTGGTGCATGGGCAGGAACCCCGGTAACATTGTGGAGATGACAGGACTTGGCCAGCGCCACATCACCGAAGCCTACACCACCGGACGCAACGACGGAGCACCAGAGGTGCACCCTGGGCAGACACCATTCAACGGCACGGAGACTTGGAGCAAAGGTAACGGTGGCGACGCACGCATCTTGCTCGACCAATGCTACCCTTCCTGGGACACGGGCGGATGGCCAAGGCAAGAGTCGTACTTCAACCAACGCTACTTCTGGGTCAATAGCGAGTTCACACCCCGAGAAACCATGCGTGGGAAGATGGCTCTACTGGCTTACCTGCACGCCATACGAGGCAAATAGTGGCGGATTGCTTGCATGGTTGCAGAATTATACGTAACTTTGCGGCTGACAATCCCTTACGAGGGAAAAGACATCATTATAGGACAAACAAGAAACAACGAATAAGCCGTATGAAGAAATCAGTTTTCATCGCCCTTCTCCTGCTGGTAGCAGTGGGCGCACAAGCACAGACAAGCCTGGTTGGACGCGTGTATCATCACCCCAACATCCTAACCGACGAATTGAATAAATTAACCACCGAGGCCAATAAAGACATAAAAAAGGAGGTTAACGAGGCCATAAAGAAGGCTGAGGAAAAGAAAGGTCGCAAGCTGACCGCCAAGGAACTGGCAGAACTTAACAAAGAAGTGGAAGAGGCGCAAAAGATGCTGAATGCCCTTAAAGAAGGGATGAAGACAGCTGTTACCATTACGTTCAAGGACGAGAAAACTATGGTGATGAAGGCCGACATGAAGATAGATGACGAGGTTATGAAGAAAGCCGGCATCCCTTGGGCTAAGCGCAAAATGATGAAGGTCGCTATGGCTATGGCTCCATCCGAAAAGGCTTCCTACGAAAGAAAGGGGAATCTCATCATCGTCCGGGATGACAAAGAAGTCGACACCCTACGCCTTTCCGACGACGGCAAATATCTCTCAGGCAAGATGGACAAGGACACTCCCTTCCGCCTGACCCTTATAAAGCAAGATAGTAAATAGTACTTTCGCGTGCAGACAATAAGCGACGTCTTCGCCGATAATCAACCATTATCGACGAAGACGTTTCTTTCCGCCCTGCACATACAGGCGACTGGAGCCGTTCTCTAACTTCCGTCCACTCAGGTCATAAACGTAATTACGGAATGGTGAAGTTGAGGAACCATGGGCCTTCCCAGCCTCCTCCCTTCCCCATTGTCTTACTTCTCCAACACCATCTACGGGTTTGTTGTCACCCAAACGGAAGAGACGTACACCATGACTGGGAACTATGACAGAGATAGTGCCAGAGATGGTACCCACGTCCTCATTCTCCCAGATGTCGTGAACGGGAACTGCCTCATCGGCACCATAGCCCAGTTGGGTAAGATCAAAGTCGAAGAAGGGGGTCTTAAGTGCATAGACGAAGAACTCCATCGTAGTACCAGAAGACGAAGTATTGTCTGTGTCACAACTGCTGTCATAACCACAAAGCGCACGGAAAGTGGTGAACTTATGCCCCTCTGGCAGGTCATAGACGAGGGTGCACTGGGCATTCATCCCCAAACCAGTGGAATAAGTCTTTCCATCGACACGTAAAGGATCATTCTCCACATTACTGTTAATGTGCAACGTCCCCCACTCCGAGGTATAGGATGCCGCAGAAAGGGTGGTCAGGCTGGTTTCGTTGCCCTCGGCGTCGATAAGTACAGGATTTACAAGGTCTGCACGATCGTAACTGAAGCCATCGCCGTAGTTGCTAACGACAATCTTCAACTGTTCGGCACCGCTAATATCGGCCTCCAAAGTCTTCGACTTGGTACCCGTACGGGATATGAGTCCTGAACGCGCATCTGAATCGTCTTGCTCTGCAGTCAACGGGTTTTGATTGAAAACCATAAAGCGCAGACTTGTCGTGGCACCAGTCTGTCCGATACCGGAATCATCGGCAGCAGCCATGGCACGGAAGCGCACGACATCGAGTTCATCGGGTATCTGGAAGAAGATTGCCGCATTGGCATCAGTAGAGAACCCGCGGTCATAAGTCGTACCCAGCACTTTCATCTTCCCACCATTATCCACGTTCTTGTTTTCATACACGCGATTGAAGTAGGACTTTGTATACTGCCGCGTCATGTACTTCCCTGTCAGTTCCACTTCGGTGCCATCACGCAGAATAAGCGTCGGGTTAATCCAGTCACCATGGTCATAATAGTTGTTGTCGCCACCATCATCTACGACAAGCACCAGCACCTTAGAGCCTTGAGGCCACTCCACATCGACGTTGACGGCATGGCCATCAGTCGTATAGGCAACAGTCTCCGAGCGATAGAGTGCCTTCTGCCCTACAACCCAACGTGTATTATCACGCTGGAAAAGGGCAAGGTAACGGTTACCCGTGGCTGGGTCGGTACTGGTCCAGACGACATGTCCGAGGTCTTCGTCGTTAAGCACCTGACGGGCTCCTTGTCCATACTTGTGCATCTGGTGGTATTCCTCGTTGTTAAGAAGCGAAAGCGTCCAGGCATCATTCATTGTCATCTCGCCTCCGAAGAACAGCGGCGAATGGCAAATACCCCAAAGCGTCATCATGGTCCGCTGCTCGTCCTTGGTCAGACGAGTCCACCTACCTTTGTCTGCCCCCGTATATCCAGGGTCGGCAATGGTCATGCTTATTTGTCCCAGAGGCAACATGTCACAGTCGGCATAGTTGCCTGGGCGAGCATACTGACTCCAGTAATCAGCCTCATTAAACACAGCATCTACAGCACTCCAGGTGTCCCAGAGGTCGTCCATCATGCGCCACATGTTGGCATTATCCAGACACTCTTGGGCATACTGGAACTGGGTCTTGCCCGGACTCAGCGACAAGACGATAGGACGACCTGTCTGGTCAATGGCCTTGCGTATCATATGTATCTCATCCGTATAGAAAGGACGCGAGAGGTCGTCAATCTTCAAGAAATCAACACCCCACTCGGCATAAAGGTCCATGATGCTGTTGTAATAAAGCTGACCATACTGGTTATTGCGAACCAACAAGTTATCCTTTAGCCATGTGCAAGGCGAGGACGTGCCATTATAGACCTGACTCCAAGGCGTGTCCTCACTACCCTTCAGTTTGTAGGCAGAAGAGCCGACCACAGACTTTGGCACGCCACGCATGATGTGGATGCCAAACTTAAGGCCCATCTTATGAATCTTATCGGCAAGGGCCTTAAAACCCTGATTCGTCCCACCAACCATGCAAGAAGGGAAGCGCGATGGAGAAGGCAGATAGCGACCGTATTCGTCAAGCACATAGTCCTGAGTGCCTTGCTGGTTGTAGTTACCTCCTCCTAATGAGGGGTGATTGCAATACCAACGGATGTCGATGACTACATATTCCCAACCATGACGAATCAAATCGTTGTCAACCAGATACTGGGCATTCTGGAGAACTTCTTTCTCGGTTACAGACGAATAGTAGCAATCCCACGAATTCCAGCCCATGGGAGGCGTCATCGCCCAAGTGCGAAAGGTGGCAACTTCCTCCTGGGCCATCGTTGGCAGAAGGGTAAGTATGAAAGCGGATAATAATAGGAGTTTTTTCATCGTATTCTGGTTATTTTCCAACAAAGATATAAAAGCTTGGCTAAACGGACAAGAAAAGCCACGCTTTTTTATGCACAAAAAACGAAGGCTAGCGCGCCGTCACGGCGTCCTAGCCTTCACACACACATTATAAAGCAATTACTATTTTTCTATTCTTCGCTAAGCGAACGTTCTTCGAACGCTACACGATGCCTTGCGCCATCTGCGATAAGGATCTTGGCTTCGCTTCGCTACGCCGAGCTTACCGCTACACGATGCCTTGCGCCATCATAGCCTTGGCAACCTTCATGAAGCCGGCCACGTTGGCACCTTTCACGTAGTTGACATAGCCGTCAGCTTCCGTGCCGTACTTGACGCAATTCTCGTGGATGTTCTCCATAATCCAGAGCAGTTTGGCATCAACCTCCTCGGCCGACCAACTCAGACGCTCTGAGTTCTGAGACATCTCCAGACCACTGACAGACACACCACCAGCATTTGAGGCCTTACCTGGAGAATACAGAATCTTAGCCTCCTGGAAGACGCGGATGGCACCGGGAGTGCTGGGCATGTTAGCACCTTCAGCAACAGCAATAACGCCATTAGCTATCAGGGCCTTAGCCTGCTCCTCGTTCAACTCATTCTGGGTAGCACAAGGCAGAGCGATGTCAGCCTTTTCGAACCAAGGCTTTGCACCATCACCAACATACTTGGCCGTGGGATACTGGTCGACATACTCGCGGATACGTCCACGATAGAGGTTCTTCAGTTCCATGATATAATCAAGCTTCTCGCGGTCGATGCCATCGGGATCATAGATGTAACCATCAGAGTCACTCATGGTCATTACCTTACCACCCAACTGCAACACCTTTTCGGCAGCATACTGAGCCACGTTACCGGCACCAGAGATAAGCACCTTCTTGCCTTCTATAGTATCGCCCTTGGTCTTCAGCATAGCGCGGAGGAAATATACGGTACCATAGCCCGTAGCCTCGGGACGAATCAGCGAACCACCGAACTCCAGGCCCTTACCTGTCAGGACACCCGAGAAGTCGCGCGTCAGCTTCTTATACATTCCAAACATGTAGCCAACCTCACGACCACCAACACCGATGTCACCAGCAGGAACGTCAATATTGGGACCTATGTGGCGAGTCAGCTCAAGCATGAAAGCCTGACAGAAGCGCATAACCTCTGCATTTGACTTTCCACGGGGCGAGAAGTCGCTTCCACCCTTACCACCACCCATTGGCAACGTGGTCAATGAGTTCTTGAAGGTCTGCTCGAAAGCAAGGAACTTCAGGATTCCAAGATTCACACTTGCATGGAAACGAATACCACCTTTATAAGGGCCTATGGCATTGTTGTGCTGTATACGATAACCCATGTTGGTCTGTATCTGACCCTTGTCATCCATCCATGTGACACGGAACTGGTACACCCTATCAGGGATGCACAAGCGCTCAATCAGATTGACCTTCTCAAACTCGGGATGTTTGTTGTACTCCTCTTCAATTGTGCCAAGCACCTCCTCAACAGCCTGATGATACTCGGGTTCGTTGGGGAAACGACGTTTTAAGTCGTCAAGAACTTTCTTTGCGTTCATAAACTAATACCTATTTGATATCAAATCTTTACCTTTTCGAGTGCAAAGGTAACACTTTTTTACAAAACGACCAAATAATATTACAAAAAATTACTTATTTAATATAATTCCTTCTTTCTTCATGCCATCAACCTTAACAACCAATGGTTCTGGGAAACGAACATGGCGGACATGCTGGGTTTCACAAACGGCGGGCATCTGGTTCATAAGTTCCTCACGATAGATGCCATCGCCTAAGAAGTCGTTCACCGTGAAATAGGCAACGCCGAAGGATGTAAGGTTTTGGAAGAAATGAGTGCCTTGACTGGGGTCGACACGATAGTCGCGCAATCCAGCCTCAACAATAACCTTGGCTGCAGAAATGGCAGGCCACTTGACAGGCACCCCCAGCCACGGGTCGCTCGATCCCCAACGCCCCGGACCTACGAGTATATAGTTACGGCCTTCCGTAAGGAAGGTGCGGTTGATGCGCTCTATCTCTTCAGCAATGGCTGGGTTGTTGGTAGAGGAATAGTGTTCGGTCTTCACATAAACGACATCTTGTATGTCGGTCACGACACCATGGCCGATGGCATTATGTGAACGGATGAGTGCATCCTCATCAGGAATAGTGCAAATGTCCTCGTCGAGTTGCATCTTATTGTCCACCATAGGACGAATCTGTAACAGATAGAGTTCTCCCGTCCGATCAGCATTAAGATGGACAGCAAGCTCCATTTCCACAGGTCGACGCATCTCGGACTGTCCGTATTTGATGGAGAGGCTTAACAACTGAGGCAAAGGGAATATGCCTTGCTGCAGCACACCGCAGAAGGTGATAACCTTACGGCCTCCCTCGTAGATGCCATCGCGAATAACTTGATCGTATGGGTCGTAAGTGGAGGCAAGGCCTGACAAAGAACCATCCTTGTCGGCTTCTCTTACATTGAGCTTAAGCAAGTTGAAGCCGTCGTCTACAGCAATATCCGGGGAGAGATTCTTGAGGTCGAGGGCATAGAAGCGGGTTTGGGTCTCACGTAAAGCCATCTCCATCTCACTTGTCTGCAGGACCTTGTCGGGATGCGCAGGGCAAACACGCAGAGAAAGCCCGCCATCAACTATATATTTACCTAAACCTAAAGCAAGACTAACAACACCGTCTTCGGCCCGTTCATCGCCTATGGGATAATAGTTGATGGAGCGAGCGACGCCAGAAATATGGGGATAGAAGCGGTCGCCATATTGTGAGCCAACAACTTCCTGCAGGATAACGGCCATCTTCTCTTGGTCGATGACATTCTGAGTAGCCGCCATATAGTCCTTACTTGCCCTATAGAACACCGAAGCATAAACGCCTTTGATGGCAGACACAAGCATGCGAAGACGTTTCTCCCTATCATCGGTGTAGGGTATCATATAAGTAGAATAGATGCCGGCAAAAGGTTGATAGTGACTGTCTTCAAGCAAGGACGAAGAACGAATGGCAATGGGTTGCTGAACCACATCGAGCAAAGCCATAAGGTCTTCCTTTAGTCGGTCGGGAAGCTTTGCGGCAACAAAATGGCGGAGCACTTCTTCATCGGAAGCATCGCTAAGGGCAATGGGATACAAACCATTGCGTTCCATGAATTCATCAAAAACATCCGTGCAGAGAACCACCGTCTTAGGTATCATCACACGAGCGCCCGGCAACTGGTTAAGATCCGGGTGACGCTTTATGATATGGTCGATGAAGGCTATACCACGTCCTTTACCCCCGAGCGAACCGTCACCTATTCGTGCGAAATTGCTATAACGGTCGAATCGGTCACGATGGAACACAGCCACCACGCCTTGGTTCTTCATCTTGCGGTACTCTACAATCGCGTCAAAGATGATTTGACGGTGTTTGTCGAGGTCGGGATTCTCTTTCCACTTGATGCGCCTAAGGAAGTCGGCTATCGGGAACAGGGCACGCGAAGCAAGCCAGCGAGAAACATTATTGTGAGATACATGATAGATGAGCGAATCGGTAGGGAGCGTGAAGATATTGTCCTGCAACTCTTTAAGGTTGCGCACGCGTCCTATCTCACGCATTGTCTTGGGATCGCGGAAGATGAAATCGCCGAAACCGAAGTAATCCGATACTAAGTGCTGAAGGTCAACAGGGAGTTTCTTGGAATTCTTATCAAGGAAAGAGATGTGAAGCTTATGTGCTTCCTCTGCCAGATGAGATTCCGACGACTCCATGATTAGCGGCAGGAAGGGGTCTTCCTCACGAATAGCCGACAACAGACAAAGGCCTGCCCGCTCGTCCTTAACTCCGTTTCGAGGGAAACGACAATCGCTAATGACACCCAGAACATTGTCCTTATATTGCAGATACAGGTCCCATGCCTCCTCGTAAGTACGGGCCAGAACAATCTTGGGACGGCCTCGCATACGGAGCATCTCGAGCTGTGAGTTCAAAGCCTCGGTGGCAAACGAGAGACTTTGCTGAAGCACGAATTTGTAAAGATGGGGAAGGATGGAGGAATAAAAGCGTATGCTATCCTCGACAAGCAATATCATCTGCACGCCCGCATCGGTGTCGTGGCGCAGATTCATCTTGTCCTCAATCAACTTAATAATAGAAAGCAGCAACTCTGTATTGCCCAACCAGCAAAAGACGTATTCAAAGATGCTGAGATCCTCATGCTCCATGCGTTTCGTGATACCATGTGAGAAGGGAGTAAGCACTACGATGGGCACTTTGGGCTTTACTTCCTTGATGCTTCGAGCGATATCGAATACATCGTCACCCCCTTTGCCCATGTCAGTACCAGGCATACAAATAACCAGGTCGAAACTTGTTCGACGCAACTCGTTCTCTGCCTCATCCTGCGAAGCCACCTGGACAAAGCGCGGAGGGAACCGAAGGCCGAGCTTGGCATACTCGTCAAAAATCTTTTCGTCAACACGCCCATCGTCCTCAAGCATGAAGGCATCATAGGGATTGGCTATAAGCAAAACGTTGAATATGCGCCGACGCATGAGGTCGACAAACTGGGTATCGTGCAATTCGAGAGGAGTTTCCTCCACAGCGGGTTTCTGTTCTATCATTACCTTATATTAATATATGTATAGGAAGAGAGGCAAGAGATGATGTCCTAAAAGAGGGTGAGAGACCTTGTCCCCCACCCTTTAAATGATAAACTATCGAATTACTTTCTTTCCGTTCTGGATATAGATGCCCTTTGTCATCTTTTCAACTTGACGTCCGGAAAGGTCATAAATGGCATTGCGCTGTATTGCCGTACCTTCCACGCCCTTGATGTTGGTAGGTATCTTACTACTTTCATAATAGAGCGTGAAGTTGTCGAGTTTGAACCATCCAGCAGCTCCCTCACTTCGTGGTTCACCCGTGGTGGCATCAAGGTTATCAGTGCGGAAACCGATAGTTGCTTCACCACTTTCGTCAACACCGAAGTGAAGAACCAAGGTACGCAACAGAAGGTCGTTGTTGTAAGCATCGTGCTCAGCATAATTAATATAGTAATATTCCTCATCCTCATCCAACAGCTTGCCCTCGTTGTAGGTTAGGTTCCAAGCTTGATAGATGTCGTCGGAAGTGGTTCCTTGCAGATACTCTGGCCAATACTCGTTTTCACCACCATAGAGGCAAATGACATCATTGGCAAAGAGGCGCTGTGTTGTGAGGTTAATACCAGTCCAATCGGTATTACGAACCATCATGTCGGCAGTAAGCACATAGGTGCCAGGCTTCAGGCCAGTGAGTTTCTGCGAGAGTTCAATCTGAGGAATAGAACTATTCCAGATACCCCAAACATGGGTTCCATCGGTGTACTGATGATTATAGATATTGCCGTTCTCTTCCACATTAATGTTGTCGCCACTATTAATAGCACACCAACCCGTGACTCCTTGAGCACGGACGTCGTCAGCAGTTTCACATTTCACGCCATTGATGTATAGATCCCATCCATAAGGAGGATTGGCAACGCCATCGGAATTATTGTTGCCTTGATTGCTCTGATCCTCAAACGAACGGTTGCGAATAAGGTCGCTCAAGTCAGCGCCCTCGTCAACGCCACTGCGCAGGCAAGTCTGATAGGCTTCCTCCAAAAGGGAAAGTGCTTCGGAAATCTCCTCGGCTGTATATTCGCCATCCTCATACTTAACTGTCACTTCATCAATAACAGTCGAATAGTCGTCAACACCCGAGTAACCAGTCTCCTCGCACAAAGCCAAACGATCTATAGCAAGTGCCAAAGCATCGCCCAAAGGCTTATATGCAGCAACCTGAGCTTGAACCTCGGGAAGCAGTTGAGCAAAGGCGGCAATACCTTCATTCAAGTCTGAATAAGAAACCTCACACTTCTCGCGGTAAGTAGCATCCATAGGTTCGTTAGCCATATCCTCAAGTGTATTTGAGAGGTAATCATAGAGAGCTTGTGCGTCACTCTCGATGTAACCATCCTTTGAGATAGTAAAGTTATCAACCTTAAACCATCCGTCACCTTGCTCTCCACCTGTACGCAGGGCTGCAGCAATATTGTTGTCTGTCTTCACACCAAAGGTGAGCGTTCCATCATAGACGTATGCACGGACAGTGATTTCTTGCAACGTACGATCATCGTTAACCTCAGTCAGCCCAGCATAAGTCTTGTATTCAGCAGGCAGGATTCCCTCCTCGTAATTCTCCTCATAGGAGAAGAGAGTACTGTTAAGGTTTCCAAAGATACGCTGAGTCGTACGACGGCGGTCAACCATAAGACCAGCAGTAATAGTATAGGTTCCGTTGTCAAGGCCACTAATGGTTTGGCTGATTTCATAATTAGGAATTGTAGGCATCCAGATACCGAAACCATAGTTACCATCCTTATAACCCGTGCAGTCATCGTTGATGCCATGCCAGTTGCTTAAACCTGCCGTACTTCCTTCCTCGAGTTTATTACCATTAACATAAACATTCCAACCCTTAGGCCCAGGCATGCATCCCGATGTCTGATTTCCATTCTGGCTTGAAAGGTCCTCGAAGCTCATGTTCTGACCCATCGAGGTGATATCACCCAGACCCATGCTGTAATCATCGCAAGCCTTCTTTAATTTATCAAGGGCTGCAACGACCTCGTCTGTTGCTGTCAAGCTCTTGAATGCGGTCTTAGCCTCGGCAATAGCCTTTGCCAGTTTCTCGGCATCCAGTTCTTCGGCTCTCAGTATTTGGTTATAAAGGTCAACCTTTGCATTCAGCTGGGCTTTCAGTTGTGCAAGGGTTTCCTCGTTGAAATCCGTAGACTTGTACAGAGGCATAGATGCCTCAAGGCTTGCTTTGAAACCATCGGCATACCCCTCGATGGAGCAATAGTTCTTTTCGTAACTATTAACCAAAGCATAGGCATTGCCCAGCATAACAAACTGAGGTACGTCTTCTACTAAGACAAAAGCCCAGTTCATGCTCGTTGAGTCTGCCATCACATTCAGTAATAGGCCACTCTCCTCATCCTCAACCTCAATGGGAGTAATACCGTCCTCTTCGTACTTAATACCACCATAGAAGTCGGGATACCACTGACCGCCATCGTTCGGTTCGTTGACAACAAAGTACTGACCGCCAGCATTCAGGTGGAGGTACTTGTTCTGGCACCAGGGGTTGTTACCCTCCAAAGGCTCGATGTAATAGAACCCCTTCTGTATGCCTGGCAACAATGCGAAATAACCAGGCTCATAGATGTCGTTCAAGCCACCACGAAGGTTATCCGTACCACTAGGGATTGCCACATAGGTGTACTCGACTTCCTCTTCCCCCTCATCATATTGCACTACATTCTCGCTTGTCACGAAGTACCAATTACCAGCCTCATCCTGATGCGCTGTCAGGGCATAGTTGGCATAGTTGGAATCATCCTTGCCCAAGAAATAGTAGGCGCCATCCCAACTGGTACGCGACATATAACCCGTAGGCACTGCCAAGTTACATATTATATACTTCCCACCCTCAGTAGGCGTTTGTGTGGGATAGTTGGGATAGTCAACGGCATAGAGCATTGCTCCAATCCACATAACAAGACTCATAAGAGCCATTCTCAAGTAGTTTTGCTTCATTTGAATTTATTATTATAGGTTAGTAGATAATATTCTTTATTTCAAATCACGACGTATAAGACCGGAAACGACAAAGGTTACTAATGTGCACAGGCAAACAAAGATGAAGAAATGGCAGAAGCCCATTGTATCGGCCAGCCAACCTGCAACCATGCCTGGAAGCATCATTCCTAAAGCTTGGAAAGCCGTACACAAGGCGAAGACCGAAGTTGAACGCTCGCCACGCGAGAAATAGACAAGGAAAAGCATATAGGCCGTGAATCCAAAACCATAACCAAATTGCTCGATGAAGACACAAGCATTGATTATCCACAAACTCGATGGCTGGGCATATGCCAAATATATGTAAACGACATCGGGAATGCTGATGGCAATAACCATAGGCCATAGCCAACGGCGCAACCCATGCTTCGAAACCACCCATCCACCGATAATTCCACCTGCCAACAGGCCAATGACGCCTAATGTGCCATAAGCAAAGCCAACCGTGGCCGTACCTAATTCAAGTCCACCTTCAGCCAATGGCCTGAGCATGAAGGGTTGGGCCATCTTAGCCAACTGCGCTTCAGGCAATCGGAACAAAAGCATGAAGAGCAGAGCCGCCCAGATATGGGGTTTTGAAAAGAAGGCCTTTATGGTAAGAGAAAAAGATTCCCCCACAGCTTTTATGCCTTGTACAATTGCGCTCTTCTTTTCTATATTTGGTAATTTTATACTATGATATAAGGCAAAAATTAAAAATAATATTGCCAACAGAGCATAACCAAATATCCATGAGTGCAAGAGATCTTGCTTTGGGACATTAATGACAAAGTATTGTACTCGAGGATATAGTATATAGGGAATTAAAAAGTATCCCTCTTGTAATGCACCGACAAAAAGAACAATGAACCCCGAACAGAACAAGGTGCCAAAACGGTAGAAAGTACTGCGAATGCCCACATAGAAAGCTTGATCCTCCTTACTTAAACTTATGATGTAGAACCCGTCGGCCGCAATGTCATGGGTGGCAGAACTAAACGCCATCAACCAGAAAAAGGCAAGCGAAGCCCTGAGCCACATAGCCATCGGCAACGTCAATGCCACGCCTGCCAATGCGCTACCCACAAGTACCTGCATCGAAAGTATCCACCATCGTTTCGTGCGCCATTGGTCGACAAGCGGACTCCAAAAGGGTTTGATGACCCAAGGGAGGTAAAGCCAGCTAGTATAAAGGGCCACCTCTGTGTTTGAGAGATTGAGATTAGTGTACATAATGACGCTTAGCGTCATCACGGCAGCATAAGGAACTGCTTCAGCAAAATATAAGGTGGGAATCCAAGCATAAGGTTTCATGCATGCAAAATTACAAAAAAAATGGCTCATACAGGGTTCTGTGAATGGTTTTTTTTGTAATTTTGCACGGAAAACTTAAATAATACGCGTGAAAATAATCAACCACTTATGGCTGTTACTTCTCTTAACGGCCTGTTCTATGCAAATTTACGCCCAACAACGCGTCTTTGTTCATCGCTATGACCTATCGGAGCATTGGAGATTCCCCATTGTTGCCGATAGCATCATCGATATTACCATCGAAGACAACGAGACCAATCTTTTGTTCAATGTTCGGGGCGACGTAAGCATCCCCTTTAATATATCTCGAATCGACAGTCTTACCATTGAAGACGAACCACTCATCGAAGGAAAGAATCCCTATCGCGTATTCCAACTATACATAACCACAAACGATGGCAGTGATGTGACTTCGAAAGATTACTATACCGATTGCCACATCATGCTCAATGCTAAAGGTGAATATGCCAACTATTCGGCCAACGCACAGATTCGAGGCAGAGGCAATAGCTCTTTTAGTTGGTATCCCAAGAAGCCCTATCGCATCAAACTCAACCAGAAGCACAAGATGCTGGGGATGGGCAAGGCCAAGAGTTGGGTGTTACTTGCCAACTATCGCGACATCACGGACATGATGAACACCTTCGTCTTCGAGATGGGCCGATGGCTGGGGCTTCCTTACACCAACCATACGCGTTACGTCGAACTCTTCCTCAACGATGAGTACAAGGGAGTTTATCAACTTACCGAACAGATTCAGCAAGGCACAAATCGTGTGGAAGTCAGCGACGAGGAAGGCATACTCATCTCGCTCGATGTCGATGATGGACCATCGTTAAGCCCTTCGGCTGGCGACAACTTTTCGTCGAAAGTCTATAAGATGCCCGTTTGTGTGAAATATCCCGACGACGAGCGCTTTACCACCAACACCGTTGACTCCGTGAAAGCCGTCTTTGCCGAACTGGAGAAAGCCATCAAGGACAAAGACTATCCCCTCGTGGAATCCTTGCTCGACATTCCTTCCTTTATCAAATACCTGCAGATTCAAGAGTTTATCTATAATGTCGAACTCTCAGCTCCACGTTCCATATATATGCATAAAGACGGCGATGGCAAGTGGGTGATGGGACCTTTGTGGGACTTCGACGCAGGTTATGATTTCGATTGGAGCGACATGTACACAGGACACACCTTCTTCTCGAACTATCGCGAAACGGTAATGGGCTCTAATCCCCTTAAGCGCAATGGCAATTACAACTATGTTCCGCAGTTCTTCACCGACCTCTTCGGTTGTCCAGAGTTCGTCGAGGCATATAAGGCACAATGGGCATCGGTCAAGGACAGCATTGTCAGTCGTAATTGGGACGAATGCATGCGATATGTCGAACAACTGCGCTTGGGGGCAATGGCTCGCGAGGAAAGCCAATGGCCCATTTCAGGCATGCGGTTTGAAACAGAACTCCAGAAGATGCATCAGTGGCTCATCAAGCGATGCGACTTCATGACGAACCTTATCGAAAACATTCCCATGCCCAGTGAAGAGCCCAATCAAGGGCGCCTTTGCGGCACCATTCCCGTGCATACGACTATGCAATGGAGTAAAGGCTATACCCAAACCAATAAAATCAACGTAAGCAAACAGCAAGTGCTCAGCCTCATGGGCATTGCCGAGAGCGACTTCTCCGAGGCCTATGTCTCCATTGTTCCCCTAAACACCGATGGGTCAGAGGGCACGAATGGCACCAATGGAGTCTATGGAGGATGGTTCGACAGCGAGGGAGATCCTGGCGCCTATGCCAACGGTCATGTCTACATAGAAGTATTCGACGACCTTTGGAATTGGAATTGCGGGCTATACAAGAATCAATGCCAGCACGACAGCCATACAGTCACCATGCAATATCAATATCCCTTAGGCGGAATCCTGCTTAAGGTGAATGTCGAAGTCCACTTTACCATCGAGTCTGGTGGAGGGTGGTGGTGAAATGCGGCTTCGCCTAATGAAGTAATGAAGAATGAAGAAAGAAAATATCCTTGCTGAGAAAACAACGAAGTTCGCAATTCGAGTTGTAAGATGTTACAAATACTTGACCGAGGAAAAGAAAGAATATGTAATGTCTAAACAACTTTTGCGATGTGGAACAAGTGTTGGGGCAAATACTTATGAAAGCTTTTATGCCCAGACACGTGCCGACTTCATCTCAAAGTTAAGCATAGCCCTGAAAGAAGCCAGTGAAACCTCATATTGGTTTATTATCCTTCACGAAACAGGTTTCCTTGACGAAAAACTTTATACTTCACTCAAAACCGACATTGACGAAATCATTAGAATAATCATATCATCGATAAAAACTTCTCGTAACAATGCAAATGAAGACGATTAATCAACCTACGAATAGCAAGGTTTCAAAGTGGGCAAACATGGCTTTAGCCTTCTTTATTCATTTTTCATTATTCATTAGCAGTAGCTTAGCTACTGCGCAAAAGACCGTTTACATTCCAGAGGAATGGAGACAACAACGCACTGATACCTTATTATATAAGGAGAGTGACCCCGACGGCAAGTACACATGGTCGAAGACACGTTCTGTGGAGTCGGACAACGTCATTATCTTTTGGGATAAATACTATACCAAGAACCCAAAGAACCTTTCGAAGAGCGACTTCTATTATGTCGATATCGACGACCTATTGCAGAAGTGCGAGGCATTCTATGACCTCGAAATCAACCAATTAGGCTTTGTCGACCCCGTTAACTCGAATCTGGCAAAGTACAAGGTTATGGTACTCATGAACCATACCCAGACATGGACCTGCTATGGCGGAGGCTACGACTTCCAAGTGTCCGCCCTCTGGCTTAACCCCTCCACCTGCAAGCCCGTGGGACATAGCGTAGCACACGAAGTCGGCCATTCGTTCCACTACATGTGCTTTGCCGAGCACAGTGGTCATAGCAATTCCTCGACCGACGGCACTGGTTTCCACCTGCCCGTGGGCGCAGGGCAAGCCATCTGGGAACAGACTGCGCAATGGCAAGCCAATCAATCCTACCCCGAACTTATGTTCGACCAGAGCATTGGCATATTCCGTTACACGCACAACTACGCCTTCTCACACGAGTGGCATCGCTATCAATCCTATTGGTTCCATTACTATCTGTGCCAGCATTACGGCGACATCAAGACCGTGGCACAAGTATGGAATCAACCCATGAATGGCGCTGTCGATTTCAACCAATCGCTTATGGCACTCAAAGGACTCTCCGCTCCAGACCTGTATCGACTCTATTTCGACTATGCCTGCCGTTGCGTTACGTGGGACTTAAATGTATGTGTCCCCTATCGCGACCGCTATATCGGAGGCTTCGAATACCGTTGTGTGCTTACCGACGACGATGAATATCAGGTGGCACTTGCCAGTTGTCCGCAATCGACGGGCTTCAATGTCATCCCGCTAAGTGTTCCTGCCGTAGGCACGGAGGTGGTTACCCACTTCACGGGCATCAATGTTGGAGCAGCCCTGCTCGACAATGACCCGGGCGAATACTATAATGGCGACTCACGTTACGTCACTTTCGACACACGTCATTACGTCAATGGAGGGTCGCGTTCTGCCCGCGGGTTCCGCGTGGGATATGTAGCTTTGATGCAAGACGGGACACGTCGCTACTTCTCGGAAGACAGCGTCTACAACCAAGGCATCAAGAACGTTACCGAAGACATTATTATGACTGTCCCGGAGGGCGTAAGCCGTTTGTGGCTTGTGGTTGCACCTGCCCTGAAGACTTACCAACAGCACAAGTGGGACGACAAGATTGATGCCGATGACATGTGGCCTTACAAGTTCAGCATCGAAGGCACGGACATTGCCTCTTCAGCCCTTGTCTATGCCAATCCGACCATCGACAACCGCGATATTGCAGACGTTACCTTCACCTACGACGTAACCATCCCCTACTCTGCAACCAGTTATGACGGAACGTCCATCACCATCTCTGGCCGAGCAGCCGCAGCTTTGGGCACAGCTTTCCAACTACAGCCTTCGTCCCTAAGCAGTAAGTTGCAGACGTGGAATGCAAGTGGTCCGACCAACAACCGCATTATGTTCTATGCCACCACGCCCGACGGCACGCTTTCGCAAAGTGGTTCTACCGCCAACGGTTATGGACATTGGTTCAACACCTCGGGCATTGTGTGCGACTACAACTCAGGCTATCTCTATTCCGAGTTCACACCCGCCTCACTTACCTTCTATGTTGGTCAGTATCCTGCTCGCCTTTCCCAAGGCCAGACATACACCATCAGCCAGGCCATGCGCTATCGCAAGAGCCTTACCCACTATGCCAATGCCCGCTTCATCTTCAACGTCACGGTGGGCAACACGTCGTCGGCCACCTTGCGCACCATCGACTATAACGACCCGACGGTTGGTATTGAGGGAATTACGAATGAAGAATTAAAGACGAAGGATGACATCTACGACCTCAATGGCCGTCGTGTTTCCACCTCATCACTCCCGAAGGGAATCTACATCAAGGGCGGAAAGAAGATAGTCGTAAAATAACAAGGAGTTCATCGCTTATATCTCTCGGGCCATCGCATAACCTTTTGCGGTGGCCCGTGCTTGTTTATGTCCGCCCTTCTGTTAGTACAACCTTGGGCTCATGCTTGTACAACCTTCAGCACATACGTGTACAACTTCCGTCTCATGGTTGTACAACCCTTGAGCATAACGCCTAAGGCTTTCTCACGGAGGACCTCAGGCCTTATTTCGGAAGGCCTAAGGGCTTAATGCATCGAACCTATGTTCAAAGTGTATCGAACCTATATTCAAAGCGCATCGAACCTATGTTCAAAAGGCATTGAGCGCAGAGACGTCATCAAAGACATCCTTGTCAACAATACACAAAAAAGCGCCCCGCCACGAGAGGGCAGGACGCTTATGAAAAGGATGGGGAATACCCAATGATTACTTGATTACCTTCTTGCCGTTCTGGATGTAAACACCACGAGTGGCTTTCTGCACACGACGACCACTAAGGTCGAAGACGCTATTGTCGGCCTTTGCACTCTTCACCTCATCAATGCCTACGTAAATGCTTTCGGAAACAAGGTGAGCATTATAGACGTACTGTTTTCCATCGACCTGAATACAGAATTGTGCAGGCACATTGAAGTTATCTGGGATTTCGACGTCACTAACTGTGGTCATCAGTATCTCATTGCGGACGGCATCGAATTCGATGATGAAGTAGATGCTACCATATGGATTGAAGCCACCGTCAATATCGAATCCCAGGCCTGTGGAAGCAGGCTGAGCCTCGCCATAAACACCAGCCTTCGTGAATCCACGCAAGCAAGCATTCTCCTCGTCGAGCAATTCTTCGACTGTAACACCTAAAGCCTCAGCCGCAGGAGCAAGGTCGAAGACAACTTCAACATTATCTGCACCAACGGGGATGTTTACTTCCTGACTACCTACAATCTCCACTTCCTCGATTTCGGATACAAACTTAACGGTCAGGTTAATCTTCATCATGTCGCTGGTTGTGGGGTTAGCCAGGAACAACTGTGTGGTAAACACATCGCCCACGGCATTGCGATCGGGATACTGGAAAAGCTGGAATGTGCCATCAGCCAAATAACTGACACCAATGCGAGCATTGGAGTCGCCCCAAATAGACACGCGTCCTTCGGCATTAAGCCAGAAGCCAGGATTAGGATCACAACTATAGGCATCAGAGTAAGGACTACCATATAACTCGGCGTTCTCGTCAGTGGCCAAGCCATAGAGCTTAGGACTTGCCGTGCCTATAACCTCTTCAAGAGTCGTAAGAGATATCTTAGGATATTGGTCGCACGTGTAATCACCAGCACCACGAGCCAGAGTCAAAGCCACGAGACCACGTTCGTCAACAATATTGAAATCTGTGTCTATAGGTTGTGGACTAATTACATTCAAGGTGATGGTCAAAGCATAGTAGTTCTCGCCTCCAATGAAATAGATGGTAGCAGACGCTTTGTCGCCTGCACCCAAAGCACTGGGATACTGCCCTACATTGAACACGGAGAAGTCATTAAGCGTAGCAGGCTCGATGAAGATGGTACATCCTGAGCCCCAACCCACAACTGCGCCATCGGCATTAAACCAGAAACCACCATTGTTAGCCGTAGCTCTGGGTGCAAACTCACCGGCGTCGTTCAGGGCAAACAACTGGATATCGGCCACATCACAACCCAGCTCTGCTGCAATTGCCTCAATATCAACGGGAACGGCAACGGTCATATAGTTGGTTGTTGGTTCCTGTTCAACTGTCTTTGTATCTTCACCTACCTTATTGTAGTCGGCCAGTGAACCTGCCTCAATCTTCAGCACCTTGAAAGTAAAGTGCAGACGCCAAGCCTTGTCGCCATAGATGATGTACATGTTGGCAGTATAACTTTCACCGCCCTGCAACTGATTGGGATATTGACCCACATTGAATGAGAGTATGCCCGTCTCAGCGTTGATGGCAAAGGCTTCGGCATAGAACTTGTCGGCCTCTGCATATGGAGCAGATGCCAGTTCACCTGTCTCGTTCTCATCCTCGTCAAGAACGGGACGCATCCAGAAACCGGGGTATTGGGCGGTAGCCTCGTTGGAGAGAGTGTCGAGCTTAGGTCCACCAGGCAATGCCTCATCACCCATAAAGTACTTGGTGCAATAGAGGATTTCAGGGATAATGGCGGCAAACTCCTCAAGGCTTGCGATGCCCAACTTGGTCATAGCTTCGTTGATGTCGACCTCAATAGCGTCTGCGCTGTAGTCAGCACGACCATATTGCTCAACAACCACTTCACTTGTGCCCACCACATTCAACTTGCTCTCAACGAGTGTTGCAGGTTCGGGAATTTCGTAAGTGACCTCATCACCCTCCGACTGCGCCCATGCGGTCGTCACAAATAGACAGGCCAACAGAGCCATAAAAGACTTAAATAGTGTAGTTTTCATACCATAATAAAAGATTGAAGTTAATAATTAATTGGTTAGTCAGTTTCGTCTTTATTGCTAAATATCCTCACAAAGTTATAAATAAATATGGAATAGAAAAAAGAATTAAAGACAAAATTCTTCAAGATAGCATAAAACGGCATCTCGATAGCCGTACAAAGAGCCATGCAAGAGGAGCCATCAGCACATCAACAAGGAAGAAATTGCGAAAACCAAGCTTCATTACAAACCATCCCGATATGGCCATCGCAGGGAGCATGGCAAAAGAGATGAGCGGAATATAAAGATGATTGATGGTATTGCGATAGCGTTCCCCACTGATGTAATGGACAAACGGGTGGGCGAGATTAAGGCCGAAGCCAAAGAAGAACTGGGCTTGGAATGTGGCCACACACAACATAAGAAGCGAAGATGGTGGTTCCCATGACATGAGCAGATAGGCCAATGGGGAAAGACCAAGCGAAACGGCCAAAAGCCAAAAGACATGAGTGACATCGACCCAGCGAAGCAACTGACGACCTAAGAGCAAGCCTGCAGAGAAAGCAATCACCCCCACGGTGCCTTGAGCAAATCCGACATCGATAAGCGTGCATCCAAGTCCTCCCTCCGTAGTCGGCGCCATAAGGAAGAGTACTCGACTGTAGAACATAAGACTCTGAGGCAGAAGTAACATGGCAAGGGAAAAACTTACCAAGAACCAATGAGGCTTCTGACGAATGCGGTCGATTACGCGTATCTCATCACGAACGGCTTCTATGGCCGAGCCTCGCCTTCGGTCGTCGTTAACCATCGTACGATGCAAGACAAACAAATGGCGAAGGGCAAAGAGAAGCATAATGCCTGCAACTAAATAACAGCCTTCAGTCCACGAACGAGGAATACGCCGATAGATGACCTGCAGGGCTCCAACAAACATGATTAGCAACCCATAGGTAAGGACAACCGCCGACTGAGTGGCAACTATCTTCGGTCCATTGAATAAGCGCTGAACCCGAGGACGCAACATGCGTTCGTAGTACATGCGAGCCGCAAGTTCGTGCCATGCGGTCAAGAAAGAGAGCGCAAAAAGGCCTATGAAAAGCCACAGACTCCTAAGGGTGTAACGCGGAAACACAAAGGCCAAAAGCATGAGCACGGCCACCATCGTCAGTTCGAGCCATTGCAATTGCCGACGGAATAGTCCAAGCCGACGCACATAGGAACGCAAGAAAGACTTGAGCACCCAAGGCAAAAAGAGAAGCCCACAATAGCACGTGGCCATTGCAGGCTTTACATCAATCTGAAGAAACATGAGCACGGCCACATAGGTAACAATGGCCGCAGGTATTCCCTCTGCAGCAAAAAGACTAGGAATCCATTGCCAGGGAGAATATCTCATAATCAATAAGATCGTGCTATCAAAACTCGGGCAACAGCGGGTTTACCGCTTACCATATCCACACCGGGCGTCTGTTCGAAACCATAAGGAATGCAGCGAATGGTCGCCTGCGTGTCTTCCTTAATCTTGGCCTCCGTCTCGGTAGTGCCATCCCAATGGCAAAGGAAGAAGCCTCCATCTTTGACGCGATCCTTGAATTCTTCGTAATCGTCGCACTCATAGATGCGGCTATCACGATACGCACGTGCTTTCTCGAAGATATTCTTCTGTATGTCGTCGAGCAAAGTCTGCACATACTGAACGATTCCTTCCAGAGGACGAGTCTCCTTCTCCAACGTGTCACGACGCATAACCTCAACAGTTCCGTTCTCAAGGTCACGGGCACCAAGAACAAGGCGAACGGGTACACCCTTCAACTCATAATCGGCAAACTTAAAGCCAGGACGACGGTTGTCGGCATTGTCATACTTGACGCTAATGCCTAATTTCCTCAACTCTTCCACAATGGGGTTAACGGCCTCATCGACTTTCTTGAGTTGCTCGTCGTTCTTATAAATAGGAACTATAACAACCTGGATAGGTGCAAGACGCGGAGGCAGGACAAGTCCGTTGTCGTCGGAGTGAGTCATGATGAGCGCACCCATGAGGCGAGTCGAAACGCCCCATGACGTTGCCCAAGCAAACTGAGGTTGATTCTGCTCGTCGGTGAACGTGACATTGAATGCCTTACCAAAGTTCTGTCCGAGGAAGTGACTCGTACCTGACTGCAAGGCCTTACCATCCTGCATCATGGCCTCTATGGTGTAGGTGTCAAGTGCTCCGGCAAAGCGTTCTGTTTCGCTCTTCACACCTTGAATGACAGGCACTGCCATTACCTCTTCTGCAAAGTCGGCATACACCTTCAGCATCAACTTTGCACGCTCTTCTGCCTCCTCGCGGGTGGCGTGAGCAGTATGACCTTCCTGCCAAAGGAACTCGCTCGTACGCAAGAACAAACGCGTACGCATCTCCCAACGCATAACATTACACCATTGGTTGATGAGCAAGGGCAGGTCGCGATACGAGTGTATCCAATTCTTATAAGTATTCCAAATAATGGTTTCAGAAGTCGGACGGATAATGAGTTCTTCCTCAAGCTTTGCTGCAGGGTCAACCACAACGCCGTCGCGAGTCTCGTTTGTCTTCAGGCGATAATGGGTAACCACGGCACATTCCTTGGCAAAGCCTTCCACGTGCTCTGCCTCACGACTGAGAAATGACTTCGGAATAAGAAGAGGGAAATAGGCGTTTTGCACGCCAGTGGCCTTAAAGCGGTCATCGAGTAAGCGTTGCATGCGTTCCCAAATAGCATAACCATAGGGTTTGATAACCATACAACCACGGACATCGCTTTGTTCGGCCAAATCTGCCTTTACAACAAGTTCATTATACCAACGCGAATAATCTTCGCTTCTTTTCGTAAGAAAATCCAGCTCTTTTGCCATAAAACTAATGCTTTTTTAATTATTTGTGTGCAAAGGTACGAAATATTTCACAATTCTCAATTCACAATTCATAATTAATTCTTATCTTTGCACAGACATCTATTATTATTAACTTAAAAAATATTGATTATGAAAGCATTAAAGGTATGGGCAGGCATGTTGTGTGCTGTCCTTGTGATTTCAGGTTGCAACATGAGCAACACTGGTAAGGGTGCTCTTATCGGTACAGCCGCAGGTGGTGCTGCAGGTACAGGTATTGGCGCTCTCATTGGCCACCTTACTGGCAACACCAAGCTGGGTACCATCATTGGTAGTGCCGCTGGTACAGCTGTTGGTGCAACTGCAGGTACACTGATTGGTCGCAAGATGGACAAGGCCGCTGAAGCCGCTCGTGCATTGGAAGCCGCTCAGGTTGAGAAGACTAAGGACTCTAATGGCCTCGACGCCGTGAAGGTTACCTTCGACAATGGCATTCTGTTTGCTGTTGGTAAGTCTACCCTGACTCCTGCCGCTCAAGCTTCCCTGAGAAAGTTTGCCACCAACGTGCTGAACGTTTACACGGATTGCGACGTTTCCATCTGTGGTTTTGCAAGTTCAGATGGTAGCGACCAGACCAACCTGACCCTGAGCCAGAGCCGTGCAAGTTCAGTTCAGAACTTCCTGACCGGCAACTGCGGTGTATCAAGCCGTCAGATTAAGGGTACCACTGGTTACGGTGAAGACCCCAACTACCTGATTTACGATGCCAACGGCAAGGAAGATCGTAACGCCAGCCGTCGTGTAGAGGTTTACCTCTATGCCAGCGATGCTATGATCAAGGCCGCAGAGGCAGGTACTCTGCAGTAGTTTTCCGATAATGGATAATTGATAGATAATTGACAATTATTCGTAAAATCAGGAAATTTATAAAAAGGATTGTGCTCCTGTTCTTCGGGGGTACAATCCTTTTGGTTGTCATCCTTCGTTGGTGTCCCGTATACTTCACACCGCTGATGTTCATTCGATGCGCCCAGCAGATGAAACATGGCGAAAAGATACGCATGCGCCATCATTGGATGCCCATCGAGGAGATGTCGCCCAACTTGCCCATTGCCGTTATGGCGAGCGAAGACCAACGATTCCTGGAACATCGGGGATTCGACTTTGGTGAGATTGACAAAGCCATCAAGGAAAGGCAAAGTGGCAAGCGAAAGCGTGGCGCTTCCACCATCAGCCAACAGACGGCAAAGAATGTTTTCCTCTGGCCCAAGGCCTCATGGTTTAGGAAAGGCTTTGAGGTTTACTTCACAGCACTCATAGAGTTGATTTGGGGAAAGGACCGCATTATGGAGGTATATCTCAATTCCATCGAGATGGGAGATGGCATCTATGGGACCGAAGCCGTGGCGCAACTCCACTTCGGTTATTCGGCAAAAGACTTATCGCGTGCCAATTGTGCACTCATTGCCGCTACGCTCCCCAATCCGCTTCTCTATAGTTCGAAGAATCCCTCGAGCTATATGCTACGTCGGCAAACATGGATTCTGAAACAAATGCGTTATATCGAAAGTATTAACAAATGAAGACACACCTGCTCACCCTGCTTTTATTGCTTGTCCAAATCCTTCCAGCCTTTGCCCAGACGGATAGTGCGAGGGTGGAGACACTCTTGCAAAAAGGACTCACCCAAGCCACGACCCCACTCCACCTTTGGTATGCCCGACAACTCATTGGTACGCCTTATGTAGGACAGACCCTGGAGGTGAACCCCACCGAGCAACTCGTTGTCAACCTGCGACAACTTGATTGCACAACCTTTGTGGAGACGGCCATCGCTTTAGCAATGACGCATAAGCAAGGTAGTACGCGCTATGCTGACTATTGTCGAAATCTAACGCGCATTCGATACCGCAATGGTGTGCTTGATGGCTATCCCTCGCGCAATCATTACTTCACCCAATGGATTGAGAGCAACGAGAGGTTAGGACTCGTCAAGGAAAGGACATTGCCAACACCTATCAGCCAGAGGCAAACCATCAGCATCAATTACATGAGTCAACACCCCGACCTCTACCCAATGCTTCGCGATGACAAGCCTGCCCAAGAACGCATTCGACGCTTCGAACAAGAGACATCGGGCAAACAAGTACGCTTCATTCCGCGCGCGAACCTGAATAAGGGGAAGCAAACATCGTTGGGTCTCATCAAGGATGGCGACATTCTGGCCATCGTCACACGCAAACAAGGGCTCGACACCTCCCACATCGGCTTTGCCGTATGGGGAAAGGATGGCAAACTCCACCTGCTGAACGCGAGCCAAATACACAAGAAAGTGGTGTCCGAACCCATGACTCTTTTCGAATACATGGGCAAACACCCCAGTCAATTAGGAATTAGAGTTATAGAGGTAATACCATGAAACGCCTGCTTCTGTTCTTCGCCATAGTTCAATGCACTATGTTGAATTGCGCCTTTGCCCAACAGAGTCGCACATTCAGTGATGACATACGTTCTTTGCAATTGTCGGTCGATGGCGATCCACTTGTCGCGCCCATCCTCGAATTAGGGAAAAGGCAACATCTATCCATCGAATTTGATGAACTCAGTCACGAATATCATCGCTATATCTACCATATTGAGCATTGCAATGCCGATTGGACGGTGACAGATGGGATCTTCGAGAGCGACTTCCTCACAGGTTTCAACGATCAACCCATCGAGGACTATGAGAATTCGTTCAATACCACACAACTCTATACGCACTATCGCCTGACCCTTCCCAATAACGAGACACGCCTGCGCCTATCAGGCAATTATCGTGTGATTATCTTCGATGACGACGATCGTGATACGCCTCTCTTGCAGGCTGAGTTCTGCATTGCCGAACCCTCGATGAGCATCTTAGCCTCGATAAACGGGAACACAGACATCGACTTTAACCAACGCCATCAGCAAGTTACCTACAGCATCAGCTATGGCGCCAATCGCATCATCGACCCTTTGCGCGAAATTCACACCGTGGTCATGCAGAATCGCAGGCAAGACAACAAGGTGGTCGATTTGAAACCCAATATCATAAAGTCGGGAGGGATAGAGTTTACCCACCAGCGCGCCCTCATCTTCCCTGCCGGCAATGAGTTTCATAAGTTCGAGATTCTCGATGTGGAGAAGCCAGGCTTGAATGTCGACAACATTCGCTGGTACGAACCCTATCACCATGCCACGCTCTATGCCGACCGTCCAGCACGGAATTATAGTTATGATGAGGATCAGAACGGCGCTTTCATCATGCGCAACGATGTGGATGACGAAGTCAACGAGACAGAGAGCGAATACCTCTGGGTACACTTCATTCTCGAATCCGGTCAACCGCTTACGGGAGGTGACATTTACCTCTACGGACAATGGTGCAATGGTCCCTTCGACCCCAAGTGTCGCATGCAATGGGACGAGGAGACACGCCGATATGAAGCCGCCGTTTACTTGAAACAGGGCTATTACAACTATATGTACCTGCAAAAGGATGGAGTCTCGCCCGATGGCAATTTCTTTGAAACGGAAAACGAATACATCATACTCGTTTACCATCGTCCGCAAGGTGGTCGATACGACAAACTCGTAGGTTATCGTGTGATGAAAACGCGACAATAGTGTCGCTCTATGGCTTAGACACAATCTCAAGAAGGCTTAAGCCTTATTTCAGAAGACTTCAGAGCTTACTCCAGAAGAATATAGGCCTTTTTCCCGAAGGCCTAAGGCTTTAGTCTACAAGCCCTATTTCCTTCCACTGCAAAGCTAAGGTCTGTGCATCGTCAGTAGCACGTTCGGCACTAACCTCATAATTGTCGAGAAGCACTTTTGCCATGTCTTCCACCTCGAAGTCACGGCCTTCCATGCCACGCCACACCAGTGCCGCACTCTCGTTTAGACTGATGACCTTACTGAAATCAATATTCTTACGCCCTGTGGCAACAATCACGCTTTCGCCACAAATATCACGCAATTCAAATCCTTCTTTGATTCTCATATTATCGCTTTATATATAAACAACAAATAACGCCTTACAGGCAACAACTTACGCCACAGTCTGATGCGGCGTTGCAAAATAGGGTCGCTGGCAAGCAGCATGCGCCGAGGTCTCAGGTACTGAGTGACCACACCAGCCACATCGCTCACCCGACACGACTCTGTCCCACTTATGTTTCCATCACCCATCAGGGTCACGCGTTCGCCTTCGATACCGATAATGCGATGCAGGACATAGTGATCCTTTGATATCTCCGCCAGCACGGCATCGCCCACTTTCAAGTTCTTCGGTGCGTCCAGGGTCACGCGATCGCGCTCATGCTCGAGGAAGGGTCGCATGGAATAGCCTTTCACCGAGATGGTGGCAGTATGCCCTTCGCGTATCATATCGCGAGCCAAGCCCAGCAAGACGCGGTTGGGTATCTCCTTCCTCGCCTGCTTGTCCGTCACGCCATTGCGCTTTCTGTAATTCATGCGCAAAGGCGTCATCAACAACCTCATTGTCTTGCGAAGCAACGATTTCAACATACTATTTACATACCATTTCCAAACCTTTCACTTAAAGGGCAAGGCTTTTTGTCTAATCATTATTATCTATCAATTTCTTTCGCTTTTTACCGTCTCATAGCACAACCAAGCGGCCTCGGCATTGGGCAGACATCCTAGTTCGTAGACGCCCACACAGGCAATGAGGGCAGATATCGTGTCGCAGATGTTCAAATAGATATGCCTGTCCCATTTCATACTACTTGCCGCAGGTAATAGGTGGGTGAGAGCTTCCACAGGCTTCAGTCGGCGAATCTCGTTCTTAGGCCTTTGCTGAATGCGGACTATGGCACCGACGGGCGCTTCTATATTTCGATAGCAGGGTGTCTTTCCGCTCCAAGGCGTACCATAGATGATGGCCACGCCATCGACGATACGCACCACGGGATTGTCGTCGTTCATAAGGTCACAATCTGGGATATTCTTATACCAAAGGTAAGTGTGCGTACTCTTTCCTGTTCCACTGGGCGCCGTCATCAAATAGCCTTTCCCATCCTTGCGGATAACGCTTGCGTGTAACAATAGGGTTTGTTTGTCGGCCGTGGAGAAGGCATAAGCCATCATCAACGAATTGTTAAGCGCAAAGCCACGGTCGTTCTTTCCCTCTGCCAACAAGGCGACAGTGCAATGGTTAAACTTCCCGTCGGCATGGAGGATACCGCATAACTCACGGCGAGGATTACTAATTTCTATCAGATAGCCTCCGTCAGGCAATTGATAGACACCATAGTTATTGCCTGAGCCGTCAAATTGTCCCACCTCGTCACGCGGACCGTCATAACTGAAGCTATCGTCCACGGTAAGCAAGAAGGCTGGTTGCTCATCCTCTTCAGGATGCTCCACCACAAACGGACGAAACGACGGGATAAGGCTCTCGTCGTTCCATTCATCGGTATATCGGATATCTATTAAATGACCGCCTACGCGATATAAATCATTTATCATTTTTTTTCTTCGCTTCGTCTGTTTTCGTTTCCTTGACCTCTGTCACTTCCTCCTCCCACTCTTCGGCTTTGAACTGGAATTCGTCAGTGCCCAAAAACAACAGCACACCGGCATGGTCATCACGATAGCGTCGCATCATCTTTTGGTACTTCTTCTCGGCCTTGGCGCGATTCTTGTCGTAGTAGACAGCACACGTCATATTGTTTCGTTCCTGATTGGCGAGCAGGAAATTATTCAGTTGCAAGGAATAAAGCGAACGGTCAGCAAGGAATCCGTTGGGCATGACAAAACCCTCAATGGGTTGCACGTCGGTCAGCACAACCACGGAGTCGGTCAATGAAGCCGCCAGTCCGAACACATACATCGTCTGTCGCTTCACTTTCGTCGAAGCTCCGTTAAGCGTTATGATTGCCACCATGGCCAAAGCCAGGCAACCCAGCATTCTTTTTCGCGTCATCCCAGATATGATTTCAGGAGTTTGTTCTTCGAGTTCTGTCTCAGTCGGCGTATAGCCTTTTCCTTAATCTGGCGCACGCGCTCACGTGTCAAGTTGAACTCATCACCGATTTCCTCGAGTGTCATCTCTTGACGTCCGATACCGAAGAACATCTGTATGATGGCCTTCTCGCGTTCTGTCAAGGTATCGAGTGCACGGTCAATCTCGCGCGAGAGACTCTCATTCACCAAAGTACGGTCAGCCATGGGACTATCGTCATTCACCAGCACGTCCAACAGGGAGTTGTCCTCGCCTTCCACGAAGGGTGCGTCCACCGAAATGTGACGCCCGCTCACCTTCAGAGTGTCGCTGATCTTGTCCACAGGGATGTCCAATTCTTCAGCCAATTCATCGGGACTTGGTCTGCGTTCGTTCTCTTGCTCAAACTTACTATAGGCCTTGCTGATTTTGTTCAGCGAACCCACTTGGTTGAGGGGGAGTCTGACGATACGGCTCTGCTCGGCAAGGGCCTGCAGGATGCTCTGTCTGATCCACCACACAGCATAAGAAATAAATTTGAAGCCACGAGTCTCATCGAACTTCTCAGCGGCTTTTATCAAACCCAGATTACCCTCATTGATGAGGTCGGGCAATGACAATCCTTGGTTTTGGTACTGTTTGGCCACAGACACCACGAACCTCAAATTTGCCTTCGTTAGTTTCTCCAGTGCAGCACGGTCGCCCTTGCGAATGCGCTGTGCCAGTTCCACTTCTTCCTCTACCACGATCAGGTCCTCACGACCTATTTCTTGCAGGTATTTGTCTAACGAAGCACTCTCACGGTTGGTGATGCTTTTGGTTATTTTTAGCTGTTTCATTTACTAAAAGTGCATATTACGGGCGCAAAAATAGCTAATCTTTCCGACAAAGCCAAATTTTTCGCCGTTTTTCTTATTTAGAAAAAGATTTGACATAAACTGATAAGACAAATGCAACTGAGGCTTCTCGCCATTCGCGATTTGCCTCAGTCGACATACTTCTTGTCCAACGAAAGCCTCTGGCATAATGCCGAAGGCCTTCGCTTTTCAACTTTGTTTCATTAACTCTTAACTATCAAACACTCGAATAATTCATTCTTGATTCTTCATTAGCGAAACGTACGAGGTTTCTAAGGTAAAGCCCTCTCCCCTTGGAAGAGCGAGGAGAAGGACCTTTACTCATTAAGATCCACCACGATGCTCTGCTTACGTCCGCTGGGCTTCACGGCCTTTATCCACAGGGCACGGTCGCTCGATTGGTTGGCATCTTTCACCACATCCTCCCAATCGTCCAGCGATTGCATCTTCTTGTCGTTCACCTCCAGCAGGATGGTACCCTTCGTGGCACCGGCATCCATCATCTTACCACGGCGGATGTTGTTCACCACTAGGCCGTAACCGATGCCCAGACTCTGCTTCTCATCGTCGGTGATGGGTCGCAGGCTAACACCCAATTGGTCGAGGTCCACTTCCTGCATCACCTTCGTTGTACCTTGCGAGTTGCGCAGAGTCACGGTGGCGCTCTTCGTCTTCTTATTGCGCAGGTAAGTGATGTTCACCTTATCACCAGGCTTGTGCTGGGCAATCTGTTCCTGAAGATGCGACATCTTGGTCACTTCGCGTCCGTCGATGCTCGTCACAACGTCACCTGCCTCCAGCCCTGCCTCTTCAGCGGCACTGCCATCGCTCACCTTGGCAATGTACACGCCCTTCGTTGTACCCAGGTCAGGCGTTTCGCCTTTCTCCTTCTGCACATCGATGTAGGTATCCACGTCCTGTCCTTGAACACCGAGGATAGCGCGCTGTACAGTGCCGTACACCTTCAGGTCGGCAACCACTTTGTTCATAATGGTCGTGGGGATGGCAAAGCCATAACCGGCGTACGAACCCGTCTGACTATATATCATCGAGTTGATGCCCACCAGTTCGCCTTGCTCGTTCACGAGAGCACCGCCCGAGTTACCAGCATTGATGGCAGCATCGGTCTGTATGAAACTCTCCACACCGTTAGCGCCCAGCGAACGGGCTTTGGCGCTGACGATGCCTGCGGTCACCGTGCTACTGAGGTTGAAGGGGTTACCTACGGCCAACACCCACTGACCCAGTTTCAGAGCATCACTGTCACCGATCTTGATGGCGGGCAGATTCTTTGCGTCGATCTTCACCAGGGCGAGGTCTGTCGATTCGTCCGTACCGATGATACGACCCTTGAACTCACGTCCGTCGTTCAGTTTCACATTGATGGCGTCGGCTTGACCCACCACATGGTTGTTCGTCACGATGTAACCATCCTGCGAAATGATGACACCCGAACCCGCACCCTTGCGGTCAGGTTGCTTATATTCGCGCTGTTGGGGTTGCTGACGACGTTGTCCGAAACCGAAGAAGTCTCCAAAGAAGTCCTCAAAGGGATCTATCGACTGTATCCTTTGTGTCTTACCCTCGATGGTAACGGCAATATACACGACACTGTTCACGGCCGTCTCAGCCGCAGTGGTCAGGTCCACATAGGCACTTGGTGCGGCCACCATGGCAGGTACTACGGCCTGTGCTGGTTCGGGCACGGGTGCACCCTTCTGGTTAACAACTGATGCTGTCACTACGCTGGTGCCTAACACAAGTGCGGCGGCACCCATCCAAGTCTTTGTTGTCTTGTTCATCATCTTCATTTACTATTTAATAATTTACAATTTACGATTCAATTCTCGTCTTGTAAGTGAGAGACAGAGGAGGGGCTCTGCGTCATCTGCGAGATCTGCACCTTTATTTCTCTGCACTCTCTGGCTTACTTGACACAAAATTAATGCAAAAGTTTGAATAGCCCGACAACTTGTCAGTTCATTTTAAAAGTATTTAATGTTCCATGACACCTTTTCACATTCGTTAAAACATTTCCATGCTCTCTCTACACGTTTATACCATTAATCTATTAAACCATTAAACTACCAAACTTCTGTACATTTTTTCCCTCAATAGGAATTGTCTATTGTACATTATGCCTCTTTAAATTTGGTATTTTACTCAGTTATTCGTAAATTTGTGGCCATATTGGAGCGTGGAGTCTGCCGGTCTGTCGCTGGTCCCAGACGAGGGGCAAGAGGAAAGTCCGGGCAACGCAGAGCAATCCGCTTCCTAACGGGAAGTAGTCCGTGAGGGCTAGTCAGTGCAGAAGAAAACAACCGCCTCCGCAAGGAGGCAAGGGTGAGAAGGCGGGGTAAGAGCCCACCAGGCGCATGGCGACATGCGTGCTGTGCACTCCGGATGTTGAAAGTTCATGTATACCGGCGCTTGAGGGCTGCTCGTCCGAGCTGGAGGGTGGAACGATAGAGACCATCGGTGACGCTGGTCGTAGATAAATGACAGACTTCTACAGAACCCGGCTTACAGGCGGACTCCAAGCTTCATTTTTGACCCACCAATCCTCTCCTACTGGAGCAAGAATTGTGAATTGTGAATCGTGAATTAAATTAAATTGTCCAATCGTCCAATACTACAATAAATAGTAAATGGTAAATCTTTAAACAGCAAATCCCTACCATGGTCACTTGGAATCAAATTAAGCGTTTTTTCGGTCGCGATATTTGGCGCATCGACGACACCGAACGCCCACTACTTCAGCGCATCGGCATCAGACTTAGTCGACGCCTTATGATCACCGGCGAAGGATTCATGGACAACAACCTCACCTCCTACGCTTCAGCGCTCACCTACAGTTGCATCCTTGCCGCCGTACCCGTCCTCGCCATCATCTTCGCCATTGCCCGAGGCTTCAACTTCGGAAATGTCATCGAGGAGCAACTGCGCGCCAACCTCTCCGTAAGTCCCGACATCGCCGACACACTCTTCGGCTTCATCGATTCCTACCTTGCCCACACCCACAGCGGCATTTTCCTCGGCGTGGGCCTCCTCGTCCTGCTCTACACCGTCGTCATGCTCACCTCCAGCATAGAGACCGCTTTCAATACTATCTGGCACGTACGTTCCTCCCGCAACATCTATCGTCGCACGGTCGACTACGTCACCGTCTTTCTCTTCCTCCCCATCCTCATCGTCGTCACCAGCGGCTTCTCCCTCTTCCTCATCACCCTTACCAGTCTCTTCAGCGACTACGTCATCCTCTCCAACACCATGGAGTTCGTCATCAAGATTGCCCCTATGGCGCTATGGTGCATCGCTTTCGTCGCTCTTTACAAACTCATGCCCAACACCCATGTCAAATGGCGTTCTGTACTCATCCCCGGCATCCTCACCGGTGCTCTCTTCCAGGTGTTGCAGTATTTCTACATCCACTACCAGATCGTCCTCTCCAGCTACAACGCCATCTACGGCACATTTGCCGCCTTGCCTATGTTCATGCTGTGGCTCAACATCTCGTGGATCATCATCCTCGTCGGTGCCCAACTCAGCTATGCCAACCAGTGTGTCGATGAATATGCCTTCACCAAGGACTCGCAGAACATGTCGCGTTGCGACCACGACTCTCTCTGCATCCTCCTCCTCCACTGCATCGCCCACCGCTTTGCCGAGGGCATGCCCGCCTACAACATTCATACCCTCGCTCGCGAGACCAACCTCCCCCACTCCATGGTGCAGGGCTTGCTCGACGAGTTGGTCACCGTCGGCATCCTTAGCGAGACACTAGACGACACGGGCACTCATCGCCATTTCCTGCCCACGCAGGACATCCATCGCCTCACCGTCGACAAGGTCATCAATCACCTCGACAACAACGGCGTCGGACGCATCTCCCTCCGCTGGTCCAAGAACTATGCCGACTGGAACCGCATCCGCCAGCTCCGCGCCAGCCTCACCGCCAAAGACGGAAACACCTCTGTTGCAGATATATAAAGAATATAAATATATAGAAATGTATGAAGCCTAAGATAATAGCCTTATATCTTCCTCAGTTTCACCCTATACCAGAGAATGACAGGTGGTGGGGACCAGGGTTTACGGAATGGACCAATGTCGTTAAGGCAAGGCCGCTGTTCAAGGGACATGTTCAACCCAAGTTACCGGCTGATCTGGGTTTCTACGATTTGCGTTTGCCTGAGACTCGTGAAGCGCAGGCCTCATTGGCAAGGGAGGCAGGCGTGTCAGGTTTCTGCTATTATCACTATTGGTTTGGAGGTAAGCAACTTTTGGAACGTCCCTTTAATGAAGTTATGGAAAGTGGAAAACCAGATTTCCCCTTCTGCTTATGCTGGGCCAATCATTCGTGGAGTAATAAAACATGGAATCGTAAATCTAGGCTCCAAGCCAATTCCATGTTGATAGAGCAGACCTATCCTGGAGAAGAGGATGACATAGCGCATTTTCTTTCCGTACTCCCAGCCTTCCGTGATCCAAGATATATGAAGGTGGACGGTAAGCCCATTTTTTTCCTATATAATCCCTGGACACATTCACGCGTCCGAGAGTGGATATCCATTTGGCGAAGACTTGCCGAAGAGAATGGGTTGAAGGGTCTGTATCTGGTAGCGATGTGCGACTCTACGTTAGCTTTTAAGCAAAATGCTGATGGTTCACGTACGATGGCCTCACCAAACCTTGAGAGTAGTGCAGAAATTTTCAAGTCGGTTCTTGACATGGGTTTCGATGCTGTCAACTCCTTCGGACGTCGCAGAGGCGAAATGCTAAGCAAAGGCAAGTACAAGGAACTCTTCAAGACCGTGCTTCGAAAAGTTGGACTTCCCGTTGGTGCATATTATGACTATTCCAAGACGGTGCGTGGCTTCTTTGCGCCAGAGGATAAATGGGAGAATGTGATTCCAACCATCATGCCCAATTGGGATAGAAGTCCGCGAGCTGCCTTGCACGATGGCGTATATGTGGGTGCAACGCCTGAAGCCTTCCAAAAGCATATTTTGCAAGCCATGGATATGATAAAGGATAAGACCCCTGAACATCAAATTCTCATCTTAAAGTCTTGGAACGAATGGGGAGAAGGCAATTATGTCGAACCTGACCAAGAGTTTGGCCATGGTTGGCTTGAAGCAATCAAGGAAGCGATAAGTCAATGAAGTATTAAATAGATAACGGGTAGAATTTTTATTAAAAATTTCTCACTCTCCTTAGGAGAGGGTTGTGCTGAGATTGAAAAATGAAACGTTGCCTAATTATAATATTTAAGAAGTCTAATGGTATTCTGGAGGGTGGAGGACTTGCCAACCTTCGCAACCTTACTATATCTCAGCAGGTGTTGGGTAAAGAGAACGTCGATGTCATCTATCTGCACGATGAAGACCGCAAACGTTCTATCTGGAACATCCTGGCTTCATGCGTCGTCTTCCCATTCGGATACTACAATGGCTTGCTTCCGCGTAAAGTACGTGATATTGTGAGGATAAGCAGTAACTATGACTACATCTTCTTAAGCACAAGCCTGTTTGGAATCATTGCCAAGAAGTTGAAGGCCAGTCGATATAAGGGCACTATCGTTGCTCATTTCCATAATGTCGAAAGCATATATTACGACAGCCTGTTGTCGAAGAAGATGCCCCTGCGCCAGGTCGTCATTCGCTGTGCAGCAAAGAACGACGGATATTGTTGCAAGTATGCTGATAAACTCTTGACGCTCAACAAGCGTGATAGCGACATTCTGCTTAGAATGTATGGCCGTGGGGCGGATATGATGTTGCCCATCGCGTTACCTGACAAATGTGCGGATGTAGTCTTTGATAAGGAACGGATGACTGGCAAACGCCCAATGTGTCTGTTCTTAGGCAGTTATTTCACAGCCAATAATGAGGGCATTCTTTGGTTTGTCAGGAATGTTCTTCCGCATGTCGATATCGACTTGAAGATTGTCGGTAAGAATATGGCTCGTTTGAAGGCCGAACACGAGTGCCTAAGGTCTATTGAGGTTATTAGCGATGTTCCCGATTTGGCTCCTTGTTTTCTCTCTGCCGATTTCATGATATTCCCCATCTTCTCGGGTAGTGGGATGAAGGTCAAAACCTGCGAGTCGCTGATGTATGGTAAGAACATCATTGGCACAGACGAGGCCTTTGAAGGGTATGCCTTGGATACGACTCGAGTGGGTGCCTGTTGCAATACTTCAGACGACTTTATCCGAGCCATCAACAAGTTTGCAAGTGCCCCAGTTCCCAGATACAACGCCTATTCTCGCGACGTCTACGAGACCCTGTATTCTGAGCAATCATCCCTGAAAATGTTTCGTCAGGTCTATGATGTGGAGAAATAGTAATTGATTCTGGAATTCTTTTCCTTGTAACTCTCTTTTTATAGTTCCCTTTTTCTCATTTCGTATCTTTGACTACGTCGAAGAGACTTCCGCTTGCTGTAAAAAACAAAAAGGAAGGGAAACATGGCGAATCGCAATAATGCCTAAATGCAAGAAATAATTGCATTCGCCTTGTAAGCATGCTTACGTGCCATTGCTCGGTTTTCTATGAATTTCATCCGACCTCTTCTCGCCATGGCAAAGCCTAAGCAAGCTTGGTTTTGCTCAGATGGCTTAGCAAAAACGTTCGTTTTTCTTTCCTTTTTTTGTTTTTTCGCTCACTTATTCGTATCTTTGCACGTTTTTTGAAGATAATGGAATGAAGAAAGTCCTCATATTGAGTTCCAAACCGCCTTATCCTTTGCGCGACGGAGCTGCTATACGAACATATCAGTCTATATTCTTGTTTTCAAGGATTGGCTATGATGTCGACGTACTTTATATGTCTGAGACAGATGATGAAAAGGTAGTGAAAGAAGGGCTTCATGGCTTGTATAATCAAGTTGTACACTTTAAAGTCACAAAGAGGCAGTCATACCTTAAAGTACTTAAGGGTTTGGTGACGAACTTACTCCCCTTGCAGGTGAATTATTTCTACTCAAAGCGTGCTCGGAAATGGATATTGCAACACCAGCATCAATATGACATCATCTATTGCAATAACATTCGCACGGCCCATTATGCTCGTGGTCTTAAGCCCATGAAGATTATCGATTACGTCGATGCATATTCCATGAACTACCAGTCGGCAAGGGAGAACACGAAAGGACTTTGGCATTGGATTTATACTATCGATTATCCTCGTTGCAATAAATACGAACAGCGCATTTTGCATGCTTTCGACAAGTGTCTTATCATTTCCGATATTGATAGACAGCACATTCTGAGTCATGCTTGCAAACCGGCTCAAATTAGTGTGATTGAGAACTTTACCCCCATCGATGACAGACGTATTCCTTGCAACCCAGATGTCTATAACCTGGTATTCATCGGTGCGATGAATTACGAACCCAATGTCTCGGCGGTGAGGTATTTTTCGCGCAACATCATGCCCGAACTTGTGAAGCGATACCCCCAACTCCATTTTTATATTGTAGGTAAGACGCCAACGCCCGAGGTTGAGGCACTTGCCGACGAACATACCACTGTTACTGGCTTCGTTGAAAGTACATGGGATTATTTGAAAATAGCCTCTCTCGTGGTTACTCCTATGCAGTCGGGGTCGGGACTCCAAAACAAGATTCTTCAGTCCCTTGCTGTAGGTGCGTGCGTGGTTACAACCCCGAAGGGATTCGAAGGCTTGGTGAGTGATGTCGGCCAACCATATGTAGCTCAGGATTCCGATGAAATGATTGATATCATTTCCCATCTCCTCGACAATCCTCAAGAGCGTCAGGAACGCGGTGCCTTGTCAGTCGAATACGTTAGGAAACACTATGACGTGAGTGTTATCCAACAAAAATTTAAGGACATCATTACTGCTGAATGATGTCCTTTGTATGGGAGGAATATCAAGAATATCGTTAATATCTTCGGAATAGTAACGTTCCCTCTTTGCTACTTAGTTGCAAGTGGTCATCGTTGAGCACGTCAATGTGGAAACGTCCGTCTGCAGGAACTCCCATAGATTCAAGTGCGCTAAAAGAGCATACCGAATCGGATGGCCAATGAACAATCTTACCGACAATAAGGCTATCGCGCGTGTGCGTATAATAAGAGAGGTAATAATCTTCCTTGTCCTTTTGCTGGAATTTCATGAGATCAAGCTGTATGCAATAGTAGATACCCTTGTCTTGCGTGGCTAGTATCTGTCCGTCGGCATTGCGCCATTCGGTCATTTGCCACATACCGGCAATCTCACCAGCAGTCTCGCGCCAATGTGTACACGAAACGATGAATAGTGAGAAGAAGCAGAAAAGTAATAGGGCTTTATTTCTCATTTCTTATTTCTTTTTAATCCATCCTGAGTAAGCAACAGATAACATCCCGCCCTTTGACGATCCTAAGAGTGAACCACGGTTTTGTCCGTATGAAGCCGTAAAACTAAGACCTTCTGCCCAATGAGGTGTATATGATGCTTCGATGAGTAGGTAGCGTCCTTTGGCTGGATTGATACGCGGAGTGTTGTATGTGCCAAGGCTTTTCGTGTGGGTAAATAGCACACGATAACCGAGTTCTGAGAGGGGCTGTCCTTCTATGCCAATGTGGTTGGCTCGTACACGGTTGTCGCGGAATATGATTTTCCCATCCTCGTTGTAAATGGGTGACAAGAGCAGGGGATTACCCATAGCAAAACCAGCATGTTGCCATCCACCATAAATCTGGTGGTTATAATAATTGTCGACACCTGCAATACGGTCAGGCATTTCAGTAGTCTTATCGTGATAAACGGGACCAGACTGGTATGTAGTGCGAAGATGCTCATAGACGATGGCTGAGGCAATAGGGTTCTTTGGGAAACGCACCTCTATCCCATAGAGCATATCCTTCCAGTCATAGAGGAAGGGCGCAAGCTGGCTATGGTCCTCGAAGAAGTGTTCGGCATAAAAACTTGCCCCCCAACCCTTATGTTGAAAGTCGGCACGGAGATGCCAACTGCCCAGATGGTTACCTTCGACATTGGAGTAGTCACCATCGTTAACGTCATCTCCACTGGGGATGAAGGCATGCCAGAAAGATTTTATGCCACTATTAAGCTTCTGATGAGGATCGAAGTCTTCAGCCCCTGCATGGTCGGCACGGTCTCGCAAGTTCCATGCCTCACCACCAAACTGGCAACTCATTTCTATGCCACCGGTAAGTGTAACAGGAAACTTCTCTTCATTCCCTATTCGTAAGAATCCAGCTTTGGAGTGATAGAAGGAGTTTGCAGTACGAATGAACTCAGTTCCTTCGGTGAAACTGCGTTGCCATCGATTGTCGGTGTATGCACCATAGGCAATGTGCGCCTTCAATGCCAACCAATTCTTAGTGCGTGGAATAATCCAAAAATCTGGGAGTTCCAATCGTATTTGAGGCAAAGGACGTGTATTGATGCCAGTTGTCAGGCCTCCACTCGATAAACGTTGGTTTTTCAATTCCAAGGAGCGTTCTTTTTGTCCCACACTCAATCGGATTGCCTTGTATTGGAAGTCGGCATAAAGCTGTTGCAAAACAAAATTGCTGTTGTAGTTTATAGCCCCAACAAGGTCAATTCCATATCCGATGCGCCAATTGCGCAAACTGTCTTCTTCTACATCGCGAAGGAGGGATGCTCGCAAAAGACCACTATTCATTTCTGTGGTTCCCAGACCATAGCGGTTATTGGTAAACCAGAAAGGTGCATTGTCTCCCTTGCCTACAGCACCTTGAATCTCGGCTTTATATTGAATTCCATCCCCAAGCCTACTGATTTGGGCTTCAATGATAGACAGACCTAACGGAAAAAGGAATGCAAACGCTATTGCTATTCTTTTCATGATTTAGTCATTTGTACTATCACTATTATAGTTTCCATACACGCCATAGTGACCATAGTGGCTGTATTTGCCATAATATCCATACTTGCCACTCTTGCCATAGGAACCATACTTGCCATAACCATAGTAATAACCGTACTTCTTCTTCTTCAGGTCGATACCATTGAGTACGAGGTTAACCTTTGGTAATTTCTGATCTTTGCTGATGGCATTAATCATTTCGAAGTTAGCCTTGATACTATAGTCTGCACGAGTTACGACGACGGTGGCATCGGCTGTGCGTGCCAGTTCCAACGTGTCACTTACAAGTCCGATAGGTGGCGTGTCGAGTACGATGAAGTCATATTTGGTACGCAGATAGTTGATGGCGTCGTCAAGCACATGGCGTGAGATAAGTTCCGTGGGGTTTGGAGGAATGACACCTGCGGGCAGGATGTCGAGATTCTTGTCAAATCCACTGTTCGAAATCTGATTCTCCAGCAATTCGTAGTCGGGCTTCTCGAGAACGAGGAATGAGGTGATACCCTTCTTGCGGTCTTCCATTTTGAACATCTCTGCCAATCGTGGCTTACGGATGTCAAGACCTATGATCAGGACTCGTTTGCCAAGCAAAGCAAGAGACATGGCCAAGTTACTTGCGACGAAGGTCTTTCCTTCACCAGGAATACAAGAAGTAACAGCAACAACCTTTTCCGGGTCAGGCAAGACGAAGCGCAAGTTGGTGCGCAAACCACGGAATGCCTCCTCCATCATACCGTTCTTGTTCTTGTTGACAACAATACCAGCACTGTCTTTCTCCACCTTTGCCAAAGGAATATCTGCCAAGATGGGAAGTTTGGTCAGTTGCTCAATGTCGTTACGGCCTTCGATGCGATATCTCATCAGACTTAAGAGGAAGAGCAAGATAATGGGGAGAATTAATCCAAGAGCAACTGCTCCCATGATAATCTTTCGACTGTCGGGCGAAACTTTCCCAAGGGGTTTGGGCGCATCAATGATTCGAGCCTTTGAGGCTTCCGAAGCCATGGAAATATAGTTCTGTTCACGTTTCTGCAAGAGCATCAAATAAAGACTTGACTGAATCTCCTGCTGACGGTCGATATTGCCCAATACACGCTCTTGAGTTGGCGTGCTTGAAACACGACTGCTGTACATTTGGTACTGATTGTCAATACTCGACTTTTGGACCAAAAGGTCTTGATAAAGTGTGCGCAATGATGTGCCGATGGCAGGCCAGAGGTCTTCGAGTTGAGCTGTGAGTCGAGCCACGGTGGGATTTGATTCGCTAGAGGTTTTTAGCAATCGATTGCGTTCTTGCACGATGCTGTTGTACTGGTCGATGCTTGATGCCAATTGAGCGTTGCTCAATCCCAGGTTTGAGGGAATGATCTGGCGCATATTGCTGGGGTTGCTAGCATAGTCAATGAGTGATTTGAGCAATGTCAGTTGGGTCTGCATGTTCACCTGCTCTTTCTGATAACTTTGGCTTCCAGAGAGGGCCGATGTGGCATTATTGGCTAGATTGATGAGTTCGTGACTGCGTTTGTATGACTCAAGATTTGCTTCTGTGGAGTCGAGTCCACGACGAATGACAGCAATACGATCATCGATGAACTTGCGAGTCTTGTCAGCCACTGCATTCTTGTCATCGTTAGCATCATCGTTGTAGCTGTTTAATATTTCGCCCAGATAGTCGAGGGCACGATCCATTTGTGTGTCGACCATGCGAACCGTGGCGACACTAATGCCTTCACGACCTCCTGACACCACAAGCTTTCCTGCATATCGACGACCTGCGTTGATAACGGGATCAATTGTGACGAACAACTTTCGGTCATCGGGCATCTTGTATCCGGCATTGCGCTGGAAGATGAGTGGACCAACAGCCGTTGGAACGGTTGCAGGCAAGTCTTTTATGTCATGGGTGAATGAGTTTGCACCGCCAATATTGCCTTCAACATGTATTCCTCCATTCTTGCGTGTAATAATAAGATTGATACGTGTTTTTAGGTCACGCAGATTCGCTTCAGCCAAGTCCACGATAATGGGGGAATTCTTGTAAAGCTCTTGGTCGATGACACGGCCCTCCATACGATAGGATGTGTAAAGCTTTAGAGTTTGCACAGTACGTGCAGCAATTGCCGTACTCGCCAGGATTTCCATCTCGTTACCAAATCCGCTGGTTGTAGAGATTACTCCTAGTTCTTCAAGGGTGGCCACACTACTACTACGCTTAGTGGTACCTTGCTCCTTGATGAAGACTTTCATGTCTGCAGAGTAGGTGGGAGGTGTGTATCGGAGATAAAGCTTTGCTCCTGCATAGCAAACGATGGCCGACAACAAAATCCAATACCAATTAAGGTATATAAGAGTAATGATGGACCGAAGGTTAAAACTTGATGATTCTTCTTCTTCGTTAACGTCATTCAAAACATAATCTGCCATAACTATTCAGTTTTAGGTTTTTTGATTCATTGCATAATTTCGCGCAAAGATACGTCTTTTATTCCAATTGAGGAAATCTTGCAGCGAAAAACACTATTTAAGATAAGTTTTTGTGCCCAAATCGTTGCGTGTATGGAGTTTTATGTATAATTTTGCATAATTAAAGGAATGCGTGGAAATATGAGAAAATTTGATATTGAGGAGTCTCGGTTACTTAAATTGCTGACTTCCGTCATCGATATTTTGCTGATGTGCCTTTGTCTTGTAGGTTGTTACTATTTTTATGAATCCGTCAATCCTTCGGTGAACAATGGTGTCGACTTACAAACTTATCTTGTCACGGCAGTCCTTTGCTATTTGCCGATGACTTTCTTTTTCCCTGTACTCCTTTTTGAGCGAACAACACGTGGTGACAAGGTGGTTGAGCGTGCTTTTCAGTTAGCCTTGGCTCATATCATTCTGTTCTTTGCTGTACTATTCCTCTTGAAGACTGAAGCCATAGCGCGTATTCTTCTGCTGACTTTCGCAGGTGTGTTCTGGGCCGTTCTCACGATAGACCGTTTGTTAACCTTATATGCTATCCGCTCTTTTCGTAGGCGAGGTCGCAATGGTCGGCATGTCATATTTGTAGGACATGTTGATGAAATGCAAGACTTGTATGAATACATGAAAAATCGAGAGTTCGGCTATAAGATTTTGGGCATATTTTCGGATGAACCTACGAATATGGAAAAAGTTCCAACCTTGGGAGGGACTGACGACGTATTGCCATTTTTACAGACACACAAGTATGTGGATGCAGTTTATTGCACGATGGCCCGTATGTCGAAAGAAAATTTGATAGCGTTATACAAGTATTGCGAGAACCATCTGGTACGCTTCTATGCCCAGCCCGTTTATTTAAGTTTTCTGCGCCGTAATATGCATGTAATGCATGTGGGTAGTACTATTTTGCTTTATCCTCGTCGCGAACCGCTTCGTGTGTTTGAAAATCGCTTGATAAAGCGCATACTGGATTTGGTGGTAAGCTCTTTCTTCCTGCTCACGTTCTTCCCCATTATCTATGTCGTAGTAGCCATTATTATCAAGCGACAAAGTCCAGGTCCTGTAATTTTTATTCAGAAGCGCAACGGGTTAAATGGCACCATCTTTAATTGCTATAAGTTCCGTTCGATGCATGTTAATGATCAGGCTGACACGTTGCAAGCCACTGAGCACGATCAACGAAAATTCCCATTTGGTGACTTTATGCGTCGAACCAACATTGACGAATTGCCCCAATTTGTCAATGTGTTTTTGGGAAGCATGAGTTTGGTTGGTCCGCGTCCCCATATGTTGGCTCACACTGAAGAGTATGCTCATCTTATAAATAAATATATGGTACGCCATTGGGTGAAGCCAGGTATTACAGGATGGGCCCAGGTGAATGGCTTCCGGGGCGAGACACGTGATTTGGAAGATATGGAAGGTCGCATAAAGGCCGACATTTGGTATGTCGAGAATTGGAATTTCTGGCTCGATATTCGCATCATATGGCGTACGCTGGTCAACACACTTTTTGGCAAGAATGAAAATGCCTATTAATTGCCAATTCTTTTCGACTATTACTACATTGAATTGTAATCATAAAACTTTAACATTATATAGAATCAATAAAACTACAATAAACAAAATGTCATTTTTAGGTAAGATTTTTGGTCGTAAAACCAATCAAGTAAAAATTGGGGGCATGGAAGATTACATGACCCTCGTTCGAGTATATTATCAGGCATCCATGGCTTCGCGTTTGGGCATCTCCAATTTGGCTGTTTTCCCCGATCTTAGACTCTTCAAGCAAACACTCAAAGTTCCGACGGTGAACAACAAACTGGGCTTGGGTGAAAAAAAGAAGTGTCAAAAGATGCTCACCGAAATGTATGGGATGAGTGACAACTTTTTTAAGGAGATTGACGAGAGTTTGAAGAAGCGTTGTCGCTCGGTTAATGAGGTTCAGAGTTATTTTCTTGTTTTCCAAGACTTTAGTCAAAACCTGATGATGTCCATGGGTCAACTGATGCAATGGAAACTTCGTCTTCCCTCATTCTTCCACAAGGCCTTGCGCCAGATGACAGAAAAGACTGTCAATGACGTCTTGAACAAGAACAATTGGAAGGATGAAGCCATGCGTCGCAGTGTGGTTGCCATACGTCGTGCGCAAGCAACATTGGGCTATAGCGAGCAGTGGATAGTGGAATTTGCCCACACATTGCTGATGCTTGCCAAAAAAGAACCGCGCAACAAAATCGAGGATGATAAGAAGTAATTTCTGAAAAAATTTTGTCGAAAGCGAAGAAATTACTATTTTTGTGAGCAGATTGCAGAAAGTTTATACAAAATGACCGCTAAAGAGCACGAACTCATACAGTTACTTGAGACTCGGATTCGGCAACTCCTCGAGCAGGATGAAGACCTGCGTGAGCAATGTCGAGGCTTGGAAGCAACTATTGCCGAGCGTGATGGCCAGATTGTAGAACTTGAGTGCCAGAAACAAGAATTGAAGGCGCAATACGACAATCTAAAGGTGGCACGTATTCTGGAGCTTAGCGATAGCGATACACGCAATGCTCGACAGAAAATCAACCGCCTGGTGCGAGATGTGGATAAATGTATCGCTCTCCTGAAAGCATAAATAACTTACCTCCATGCCCAATAAGAGCGATAAACTATCGATAACCCTGAAGTTTGGAAACCGCATTTTACCTATGGTTGTGGCGCGTGATGATGAATACATCTACCGTGAGGCAGAAAAACTCATTAACAGTCGCTTTAACTTCTATGCATCCAAGTATCCTGACCAGGGCAACGAAATGTACATGCTTATGATGGCGCTTGACGTCGCAGTTCGACTCAAACGGATGGAAGAGGAAAATGATCCTGCGCCCGTTGAGGACGCTATCAAAGCACTCATTACCAAGGTGGAGCAATCGCTTCATTAAGTTAACTAGATTCACACAACGCACCTAAATCGCTGTGCTGATGGATTTATATCTGTCAGCCTGAGGTTGAGGAGCGTTTTATTTATATTAATAACAACTTTATAACAACAAAAAGAACATCATGGCATACATAATAGCTGTTGTCATTGCTTTGGTTATTATTGGGGCTTGGGCGATATATTTCTTCCGTGTTCTCATGCCAAGCAAACTGAAGTCCGTCGAGGCACAAGCTCGCCAGCAAGCCGAGCAAGAGGCCGAAGTCATTAAACAAAAGAAGTTATTGGAGGTCAAGGAAAAATTCCTCAACAAAAAGGCTGAGTTGGAGAAGGAAGTACAACAACGCAATCAACAAATCCAACAAGGCGAGAATCGCGTAAAACAACGCGAACAGAGTCTCAACCAACGTCAAGATGAACTTAATCGTCGTAAGCAGGAGATAGAGACTACTCGCCAGCGTCTTGAAACACAGCAAAACCTTCTTGAGCATCGCGAGCATGAATTGCAGGAACGCAGTGATAGCCTGCTCGAGCAAGAACGCACTCGTCTCGAGGAAATCTCCGGACTCAGCGTTGAAGAGGCGCGTGAGCGCCTTGTCGAAAGCCTGAAGGATGAGGCCAAAACACAGGCACAGGCATACATCAACGACATCATGGATGAAGCTAAGATGACGGCCAATAAAGAAGCCAAGCGCATCGTCATCCAGACTATCCAACGCGTAGCCACGGAAACGGCCGTTGAGAACAGTGTCACCGTCTTCCATCTCGAGAACGATGACATCAAGGGTCGCGTGATAGGTCGTGAGGGTAGAAACATTCGTGCCCTTGAGTCCGCAACTGGCACAGAGATTGTTGTTGATGATACGCCCGAAAGCATTGTCATTAGTGGTTTCGACCCTGTTCGTCGTGAGATTGCCCGTCTTTCACTCCACCAGCTCGTAGCCGATGGTCGCATTCATCCCGCCCGCATTGAGGAGGTTGTGGCCAAGGTTAAGAAGCAAATCGATGAAGAAATCATGGAAACGGGTAAGCGCACAGCCATTGACCTTGGTGTACATGGCCTTCACCCCGAGCTTATTCGCTTGATTGGTAAGATGAAGTATCGTTCCTCTTATGGTCAGAACCTGCTTCAGCACTCGCGTGAAACGGCAAACCTTTGTGCGGTCATGGCCAGTGAACTTGGACTTAATCCCAAGAAGGCCAAGCGTGCAGGCTTGCTCCACGACATTGGCAAGGTGCCCGATGAAGATCCCGAGACACCTCACGCACTCTACGGTGCAAAGCTTGCCGAGATGTATAAGGAGAAGGCCGATATCTGCAATGCCATTGGTGCCCATCACGAGGAGATGGAGATGGAGACCCTCATTGCACCCATCGTTCAGGTGTGCGATGCCATCAGTGGTGCTCGTCCGGGCGCACGTCGTGAGATTGCAGAAGCCTATATCAAGCGTCTCAAGGATCTTGAGAACATTGCTATGTCCTATCCTGGTGTTACGAAGACTTATGCCATCCAGGCAGGTCGTGAATTGCGCGTGATTGTTGGCGCCGACAAGATTTCAGACCAGGAGACAGAAAAACTTTCCGATGAGATTGCTACTAAGATTCAGAATGAAATGACTTATCCCGGACAAGTTAAGATTACTGTTATTCGCGAGGTCCGTTCCGTAAGTTATGCAAAGTGATTAGGGCGGATGTCAAATGTCAAGTGTCAAATATCTTCTAATTCCTAATTCGTAATTAACCCCCGTTCATGATTATTGCAGTAGATTTTGACGGTACCATAGTACAAGACCGTTATCCAGAGATTGGTAGTGAACAGCCCTTTGCCACCCAGACGTTGAAGATGCTCATCGATGAAGGCCATCAGTTCATTTTGTGGACTGTCCGTCAGGGGCGCACGCTTGATGAGGCCGTTGAGTGGTGTCGCAAGCGTGGTGTGGAGTTTTATGCCGTCAATAAGGATTTCCCTGAGGAGGATGTGGAGAAGAACGTTTCCTATAGTCGTAAGCTAAAGGTTGACATGTTCATCGACGATCGTAATGTCGGAGGTTTGCCCGATTGGGGTGTCATATACCAGATGATTCACGACGGAAAGACCTATGAAGAATTGTTGCTCGAAGGTTTGGGTCAAAGAAAGGAAAAACCAAAGAAAAAATGGTGGCAGATATAATGTTAATTGCCGTTATAGAATGTTAAAAAGAAGAGTTTTGCTCATGCAAGACTCTTTTTTTTAATGTGTGTGCTACGTTTTTCAATGTTTTTTTCTAAATTTGTAGCCTGATTCTTTGCGTGCACACGCGTGACGCATTGAAAATGAAGTAAATAGATTAACTAACCAAAAAAGTTAAACATGAGAAAACTTTACTCATTGATTCTTCTTGTGATGATGATGGGATGCTCGGTGACTGCAATGGCGTGGAGTTACGACTTGTCCTTAGGTAATGATGTTTTGACAAATCAGTATGGTTACATGCTGTATAAGGATTATGATTTCTACAATGGGAATTGTAATGTCAATGACGTCTTTACTCGTCTCAACGGCGAGCGTTGCTATGGTGATGGTTGTTTCACTCTTGCCACGGACAAGGCTTCGTTCAAGCTCAACGGCTTCGACACCTATCAGGTGACAGAACCAGTGGAGATGTCAAATTTTTATGTACAGATAGGTACTGCCGCCATCAACTTGCGTGCAGGTGTTGGCAAATCTGGTTTGCACAACTACGGTTCTGGTTCGCGATTCTTTGCCATTGGCGATGTTAAGGCCGGACAGATTATCGTTTGTCAGTGGGGCATTACGAGCTCTCGTGAAAGTGTCGTTCAGCCCGCTTCCGCCATCAGTGGCGCCACGGCATGCACGTTTACCGATCTCACTGCCGATGTCCATGCCGCACAGATTGAGATGCAAGGCACTGATGATGCCAGTAGCGATGCCTTCTCGTATTGGCGTGCCGAGTCTGACGGCTATTTTGTTGTCGAGATGCAACGCGACGCCTGCATTCAAGGTATTCAGATATGGATTGATGCTTCTGCTGATGAGGCCGTTAGCGCTCCGTCTATGACATTGAAGGGTGTAAACCTGAGCGAGCGTCAGATAGAGCTCACCCCCGGCGAGAGCACAATGGGCTATGATTGTGTCACCTATTATGGTATAGTGGATCGTGGCGAGAAGGCTCTTTTCCTCATCGATAGTGACGAGATTGAAAAGGAGGAGGACGTCGACATCCTCGACGAGGAAGGCAATGTCATCGGCTCAGAGCATCGTGTGACCTACAAGCAAATCATCGACCCCGAGGAGATCGCAAACGGAACATGTGGCGAGAATCGTTATGATGGAAGTTATATCGTCGTCAATTCCAACGACGACGAGGATGGCGATGGCTACGTCACCATTGCTGCAGCAACGGTATCGGAATCATACAAGTTCTCCGACATTGTCACCATCAATGTTTCGGTTAACGAAATCACCCTCAATGCTCCCACCATGTCTCTGACAGGCCTTAACGGCACAATTCGTCAGTATCAAGTAGGTTGGGCCAACAATACCCTCTGTGGAGAAGACTATGAATTGATTGCCAATGTCGATGGTGACGAGCGTCCCGTGACCGTTGGCGAATTTGTGGAGGCAGAGGTGGAGGTTGGTGCTCGCGTGCATGCCGAAGGATACTTGGACGGCGTGTTGGAAGTCACCGACGTGTTGGAACCCGCCGTAGAGTTTAGCCGTAAGAATCAGGCCAATGCCGAAGCCGAAAAGCACGATTGGGACTTTGTGAACCTGCCACTCCAGCAAAAGTTTTTGCTTAAGCACATTTACAGCGATCCCATTGGCGTTGTCGATGAAAACACAGGTGATACTATTCGCTATGCCTTCGATGATTTTGCCAAGCAAGTGGAGGAAGGCACACTCATGGAGAATCAGGCTATCACCCTCGATACCATCCCCAGTGGATGGGCGTGGGATTCAGGCCGTGCTCGTGGTACACTCGAAGTCAATCGTGACACCACATGGACCAGTGACACGGAATTCACCGTTACCACTACTTATGTCGAGGAGAAGTTAGGCATCTATCCCGAGACCAACGGTCTCACCTTTGAGTGTGCACCCAATAGCTCCAACAACTCCACCGTCCTCATGTACAGCAATGGTGACCTGGGTCTCTATTTCATGTCGCGTCCCACACTCACCTTCTCGCGCGAGGCTGCAACCTATGGCGAGTATGTGCTTGTATATCAGGGCGCAGGAGGTTCTAACTACACCAACAGTCGTTGGCCTACGCTTTATGCCGTGCCTGCCGACGAGTTGCTCACCTTCCAGTTGCAGAATGGTGGCATCCACGTCTTCTACATCGATGTGTACACCCGTGAGGACCTTCCGGCTGATGGCATAGAGGAAATGAAGAGTGAAGAATTAAGGATGAAGAATGCCATCTTCGACCTCAGTGGTCGTCGCGTCTCCGCTTCGTCGCTCCAGAAAGGAGTCTACATCAAGGCGGGAAAGAAATATTTCGTGAAATAAATTTAACTAACCATATTACTAACCAAATTTTAACTAAACAAAAAGATGAGAAAAAACTTTTTCCTACTCTTTGTCTTTAGCATGCTGACTCTCGGTCTCCATGCTCAGGACATGAACAAGGTGAAGATTCTGGAGGAACTCACCTCCAAGCTCACGAATGCGGACTTCAGTGCCGACGAGCCCACCGATCAGTTGGTTAACACGTACGACTACGACATGCCCGACCAGGGTGTTGGCGCAGGTGGTACTGCCATGTTTGGCCAACAGCCTATAACGGGTTGGAACGCTGAATATCCCTCCGACAACATCAAGGTCATGGAGAACTCTGGTTCTCCTGCCCGTACGGATGGAGCCAATGCCCGCGTTGGTGCAATCTTCTCCCTCATCACCTATGACGACGACCCCGAAACCAAAGGTCGCGTGGGTGGTGCGTATTATCCCCCCTATGTCGAGTCCGACACTGAAGGTTGGGGCATCACTGGTCCCGTTTTGGGTATGGTTGCTGTATGGGGTGCCGACATTCGTTACACCCAGCCTATCACCCTATCTGCTGGCGACTATCTGTTGGTAGTGACCATGCAGAACACCGCCGGTGGTGAAGCAGCGCTAAACTCTAACATGGGTTTCGTGGCAGAGGATGGCACGGCACAGGTGTCAAAGAACCTCAACTACGTGGTAGGTGAGTGGATGAGAGACAGCGTTGTCTTCCGTCTCACCGAACAGACCGCTGGTAGCATCTCTCTCGGTTACAAGTCGGGCAACTACGGGTCGGGTGGTGCTCCTCACATCTTTATTGAGAATGTGAAGCTCTATCGCATCGACACCAACGTCATCGACCAGGTGGCCATTGACGAGGCTAAGGAACAGTTGTTGGCACTCATCGAGGAGGGTAATGCCCACGACGTTGACACCAGTGCCGCTCAGGACGTTTACGACAATCCTAACGCCACCCTCGAGCAGGTACTCAAGGCTATCGAGGATCAGAAGGCCATGAACGAGGCCGCAGTCACCGATCTCAGCGAGTTCTTCATCAACAATCCTCACTTCTCGCAGGACGATCCCATCGAGGATGGTATCACCACTTACGACTATGACATGCCCGACCCTGCTGGTGCCAATGGCAAGAAGGTTACTCACTATGGTATGCAACCTGTCACGGGTTGGGTATCCAGCACTCCTTCCGACAACATCCAGCACATGGCAAACTCCGGTGATAGTGGTAACGATGCCGGAATGAATGCTCGCGCCAGCGGTGTCTTTGAACTGGGTAGTGATGCCTTCCTGGGCGGTGGCGCATTCTTGCCTCCCTCGTCTCTGTCCGACGGAACCACCGAAGGCAGACTTCTTGGTTTCATCAGTGTATGGAGCGCTATGTCGCAATACAAACAGCAGACCTCCCTGCCCGCTGGTAAGTTCACCATCGAGGTGTCTTACTACAACGTAGGTGGTAACGGCGCTGTTGCCAAGAACCTCATGGGCTTCGTTCAGGACGACGGCACAGAGTGGCTCGGAAAGACCACAACCTTCACCGCCGGCAAGTGGCTGAAGGAGACCATCGAGTTCGAGCTTGACGATGTTACCTCTGGTTACTTTACCATGGGTTACACCGCCTCCAATGCAGGTTCCGGCTCAATGCCTCACCTCTTCATCGACGGTTTCGCCCTCTACTACGTTGGTACAGGTCTCAACGCCTCTCTGCTTGGTTTGCAAGCCGCAGTGACTTCTGCTGAGAATGTACTCGATACACCTTTCAATGCCGATCTCAAGTCTCAGCTCGAGTCAGCTATCGAGGTAGGTCAGGAACTTGTCAATGCCTACAGCGACAACGAGGAGGCCAACCGTGCCGCTATGAATGCCATCACCGACCTGATGGCTCAGGTCAACCAGAGCATTGCCGCTTACGACAAGTTACAGAAGTTCTATGACAACGAACTCCTGCCCGCCGTCGAGAAGTACGACAAGGACAGCTATCCCGAGTTGGCAGATGCCCTCTCTTCAATGAACGACGAGGTACAAGATGCCCTTGGCGATTGCAATTGGACCAACGAGCAGATCGACGAGACCATCGCTTCGCTGAAGGAGACCATCAAGGCCGAGATTCAGCGTCTGTGGGACGAGGCTCTTGCTTCTGGCGAGAAACTCGAGAAGGACCTCGACATCTCTCCGCTCTTCGAGCAATTGGCTTACACCTACAGCACTACTGCCGTCAGCGGCTCCAGCGTTCCCGACAAGGAATGGAAGTATGGCTCTGCCAGCAACTTCAAGACACAGTACGGTACCGCCGAGGTTTGGAACCAGAGTCCGTTCGAGGTTAGCCGCACACTGTCCAACGTTCCTGCCGGTAAGTACACCGTCACCACCAAGGCCTTCTATCGCACAGCTGACAATGAGACCAACTTCGTCAACTGGAGTGAGGAGAGCGAGCCTCAGGCATTTGTCTTTGCTGGTAGTGTCAAGACGGGTCTAACCAACGTGGCTGCTATTGCGTCTCACGACGCCGAGGAGTTCAAGAACGCCGCTATGGTAGTCGAGGAATTCTACGTTCCCAACAACCAGGAGACCGCAAACCTCGTCTTCAACAACCCGCAGTACACCGACGCACTCGAGAAGTCCGTCTCCACCGTACTCGTTACTGAGGGCGACCTTAAGTTCGGTGTCAAGGCCGACCAGATGGATGCTAACTGCTGGGTAGTATGGTACACCTTCTCTGTTGCTTACAATGCACTCGACAACGATGGTCTCGACGCTGAAATCCTCGCCCTCATCGATGAAGCCGATGCTATGCGCGAAGGCGGTGAGGTAGTCATCGAAAAGGCTATCGACGAACTTGCCAACGCTTCCGACAATGGTAACGACGCTGTTATCGGTGGTGACAAGGACGCTAAGGTTGATGCCATCAACAAACTGAAGGATGCCATCGCTTATGCCGAGGCAGGCTTCTCTCTGATGGAGAAACTCGATGCTGAGCGCACTTACTACACCGAGCTCTTCGACAAGTACTTCTACGACTCTGACAACACCGAACTTGCCGACCAACTCGACAACATCGAGGAGTCTCTCGTTAGCAACGAGGCCATTCAGGAGACCATCGACCGATTGCCCAGCTTGTGGGTTAAGTACGTGCTCGGTCAGGACTTCAGCGATGCTTCAGAGGAATTCCCCATCGATGTCACTGGCATCATCCTCAACGCTGACTTCGAGGTAGGTAACGCAGGTTACTGGACCATCACTGCTGCTGCAGGCACATTGGAAGACGGCACTGAGGACCGCATCGGTCAGAACCAGGGCTATCAGGGTGCTTCTTACACCAATGGCGACATCTCCGTCAGCAAGTTCATCGAGGCATGGCGTCCCGATGGCGTTGCCCTGCACGACGGTACCATCGCCCAGACCCTCTTGGAGGCTCTTCCCGAAGGTTACTACACCCTCGAGGTCGATGGCCATGCCACCAACCAGACAGAGATTCCTGAGGAAGGCATCACCGGTGCTTATCTGATGGCAACCGACGGTTCTTGGACCGCCACCACCAGCATGGCTATCGAGGTCACCAACGGTTCACCCGAACACTTCACCCTCAGCTTCTACTCTGATGGTAAGACTCCTGTCACCGTAGGTCTCTTGCTCGCCTCCACCAATGCCAACTGGATTGTAGCCGACAACTTCACGCTCGGCTACATCGGCACCACTGCTCCCGACGCCATCGAAGGCGTTAAGACTGAAGGGGTAAGCACGAACAGTGCCATCTACAACCTCGCTGGTCAGCGTGTACAGAAACCCGTCAAGGGTCTCTACATCATCAATGGCCGTGTTGTTGTAGTGAAGTAAGTAATTCACTACTAACTGATAAAAAAGACCGCGACGTTTGGTGCGTCGCGGTTTTTTTTGTATTTTTGCGGGGTCATTTATAAAACAAGCATATGAAGAAGTTAATTTCACTCCTTTCCATTGTCATCCTATTGTTAAGCACAACGGGATGCGTAAGTACCAAAAAAATCCGTTATTTCCAGGGTTCCGATGAGATTTATGCCCAGGCTCAGCGCGTGATGCAGCAGTACGAGATGCGTCTGAAACCCGCCGACCAGATCTACATCAAGCTCACCTGTTCCGACGAGAAGCTTCTCGAAGACTTCGCCAAGGGCGTCGTCATCGGTAGTACTGGTTCGGGCGGTTCCAACATGAACTCTCAGCTTGGTTCCATCAACGGCTTCACCATCGATACAAAGGGCGAGATTGTCGTACCCCTGATAGGCAAACTGCAGGTTGCAGGTCTCACCACTGAGGAGTGTGCTCACCTCATCGAGCAGCGCATCATCGAGCAGGGACTCATCACCGACCCCGAAGTCATCGTCCGCCTCCTCAATGCCCGTGTTGCCGTCATCGGAGCTGTCAAGTCACCCGGAGTCGTTTCCCTCACCAGTGAGCGCAACACCATCGTCGACATCCTTGCCCAATGTGGCGACATCGACGATTCCGGTCATCGTTACAACGTACGCCTCTTCCGTGAGGAGAACGGAGCCCGCGAGGAATACATCCTCGACATGACGAAGTCCGACGTCTTCCAGAGTCCTGCCTATTATGTTCAGCAGAATGACATGATCTATGTCGAGCCCAACAAGAGCAAGAGCGTACGCTCCAGTGCCTTCTACACCTTCATGTCTGCTGCTGTCAGCGTCTTCAGCGCTATCATGTCAGCTCTGGCACTCGCCTTCTTCATCAAGCAAAAGGTCGACAAGTAATCCCAAGCTTAATACCATTCGTGCCACTCTTGCCATTCGGCGGGAGTGGCATTTTTTAATGCCGAAAGATCAAGACTGGGAAGCCAATAGCCTTCGCGAATGTCACGAATGCCGTTGGTGCGGAAGTATTGACCCGATCTTCCTTTTATTATCAAACATTGGCGAAACTTGTCGCTGTTGTAGTAAAGACTAAAAGTCTTTTTGAGTGTTGTAGAATTTAATTCAATGGGGATGCATTCCTCTATGGACTCACAAGTAGGATTGCTTGATAATAGAATGTTACTAGTATAAGTAGTTTCTTCCTCAAATATGCAATTGTCCATTGTGTTGTAGGTGCTTCCCACTACATATCCAATAAACCAACTGACCTTTTGTGACAATTCTCCACTCTGTATCTGTTCTACGGTATAGGGCGAATTCTGGGTGCCCAATCCGAGAGAAGTGGGTACGATGTGCTCTTTCGTTTCTTCTTCAGGGTCGTTGATGTCAATCTTCTCGCATCCTGTACTGAAAAGGCACAGCGCGAGTATAAGGCTAATAAAGATGTTTCTTGACATCATTCCTCTTCAGTAAATGCATCGCGAAGCTGTCTCATGCGTTGGCGGAAATTGATGCGTGGAGCATGAATGTCATAGATAAGATAGAGATAGACGATGACATCGAACGCCAGCCAACCTAAAATAATATACGAAGCAGTACTCATATTTAATATGTATAATTAATATCACTCCAGACGTCGTTCTCCAGTGTTAGATTAAATCCCTGTGTCTCTGTTCCATCACCGAAGAGAGAACCCGTATAAATAGTGCGTTGGTTGATTCTCATGGGAACATTTGGGAATACCTTTTCAGCCAACACATCGCCGTTCGCGTCCGTTGCCGTAACGTTAAAACTCATTGTAGCCTCATCTGATTGGAGGAAAGCATAAACGGTGATGCTTACTGATTCTTTACCAGCATAATTCGATACGTCGAATGTTGCGGTCCTTTGTGAGACACTTGTTGCCGAACCGCCTTGTGCATTGAAACGGTATCCCCCGCCATTGGCAACAATGGTGATATTTTTCAGGTTGTTGGGGATGTAGCCCTGACTCTTAATACTAAAAGCTGAAACCGCGCGGCTTAATGTGATTTCTTGGTTTTCAGCCGAAGTTGGGGAAACTGTCAAAGAAAGAGTCTTATAGAAAAAGTTGGGAACATTTGCATCGGCAAAACCGATATTTTGAATCTGCTTTAAACTCGAAGCCTTGCTTCCGTCAAATCCCAGAAAAACAATAATGTAATCACCAAAAGGCAGAGTCACAGAGAAACTACCATATCCATCATCGCCCTTTGTCGTCTTCACGCTATCAACTATTTCGAGTGATGACGCTTCATAAATGGCCATTTCCAGATGAGCTAATGCCGTTGCCGCAGAGGCGCGTGTCACCTCGTCAAGGCTAACTTGTTCGTAGTTAAGCACATCGAATCGGATGGTTCCTATTCCGTCCGCAGGTTTTTCACTCTCATTACTGCAACTCGTTAACATGATGGCTAACAATGCAAAAAAAATAAATGTTTTTTTCATAATTGTATTACATTAAAGATTTTAGATCGGGGATTAAATATTGTTCAGCATTTCTCGTATTTGATATGTCTTTTGTTTGTACTCAGGCATTATCCGAAGCAGATGGCGGTGTATGTCCTCTTGATTCTCGGCAAGATACGAGAAAGAACGAAGCAAGGTTCCTTGAGAACAATTCTTGCTATCGACTACCAATTGCTCATCGAGACCCAAATCCTTAGCGATTCCTCGCGACTTGATAGAATACCCCAAGGCAAGGGTCGGCACACTCGTAGAATAAGCCGAGATGACAGCATGCGTCCGTGCACCAACGAACATCTTACAATAGGAAATGGCATAGCGAATTTGGCAATAGTTAAGTCCATCGATATCAAGGATGTGAAGTCTATCTGGCCGTCCGACTCTCTTACTAATGAGACACGCCATTTGTCGGTCGTCCTGATTCACACCTCCGATATTCCAAGTGACATGAGGAATGAGCAATAGGTGATACGATGTTTCCTTCAGGATATAGTCGATAAGGCTTAACACTTCTTGCCCGAAAGCACTATCCAATGTCATTCCACCCATGACGAAGTTGCTGATGTTCAACCCCACTACATTATTATTAATAAGGTATGTGGGAAGTGGAAACGGCTGTTCTTGAAGGATAAATGCAGGATCGGGCAAGTGACATACATTCTTTAAGCCGAGAGAACTGAAATACTCATAAGTCAGGGATTCTCGTGTGTAGATTAATGAGAATTTGGATAATGTCTTTAGCTTCTCTTTCGTCTGATTTTCTGGTCCCATAGAGCAACCCCACAACACAGTTCTTATGCCTCGTTGGTGAAGCCAATTGTTGGTGTAGATAACCTCGTTGTCATCATAGCAAAGCATGTCTCCTCCCGTGAAAAGAACAACATCATCCTTCGTGATTCTTCTCAGGAAACTGCGATAGGGATAGATTTGTCGCCACGCCTTAGTTCGATTGGTATGGAAGAGTTTATTGACAACTGCAAGGAACTTATCGACAACGAGAGATTCACGCCGACAAGGCACCAGTGTAATATATTCGGCAAGTCCCATCTGAGTGTCCAAATCAACATTACGGCTATAACCGAAGATGCGTTGCGCCGGTTTGTCGACAAGAAGCGCCGAACCCCTTGCTATGGCCTCGCAACCACGGTTTCCTGCATCAAGGTGTATGGGGAAGTAATATTTCATGCGTTGTTAGTTTCTTCTTTTTCTTCTTTGTTCCAGACAAATATGAATTTTGAGTATAGGTACAATAGTCCTGCAGCGAGATAGACAACTGCTGTCTGGATTGAATAATACCTATAATAAAATATACCAAACGTTGGCACTACGCCCAAGGTAAATATCATAATAAGGTCAGCCACATCAAAATCCGTGCGATTGTATCGCTGTATGACAAGACAACACAGCAAGGCAAATAACAGGCTGAAGACTATTGCGCCAATGACTCCAGTGTCGAGTAACCACGAACCCACATGCGAAGCAAAGACACCAATGAAGAAACCCTCTTTGGCTGTGCGTTCCTCCTTTGTCTCTGTGTACTCACTTTGAAATATGGCATAGGAGATGATGGGAAACTCACGCTCGAGATAGAAAAGCTCCTTATTGTGATTGTCATAGAAATAACAGAAGTTGGCATAGGACTGACCTGCGTACTCCAGCATGCTTCCACTTGCACCTTCTTCCTCATTCTCAAATCTGGACGATGAAACCGCTATGACGTAAGTAAGTCCCACTGCAACGATAGGAAGACCGGTTAGAAACATGAAATTGCGAACCCTTCGGGTTATGAACTTCTGGAATAGAACCAAACAGAAGAAGAACATCAGTCCGTAGTGAATGATTTCCGTTCGGTCAGCCACGAGTATTCCTCGAAGGATGGGACTAATGGATATGGCAAGCAAGGGAGTGGTGAACCAAAGGCTGCGTTTCTCGACACACGAATAGTAGAAGAAAAGGGGAAGGCCCAATAGAGTCATAAAACTGAAGTAATAGAGCAACTGTACTGGGAAAGGCAATGTCAGCATCTTGGCATCGGCCGGTGATATGTCACCCGTGAGATAGGTGTCTTTTAGGAACTTAAAGTCGCCATGCAACAGGTCAGATACGAACCCACCAACAAGATAATATATAATAAGTCCTTGTAACAGAATTAGCAGGGTAAAGGCATAGAGTAAGTAGCGATGGACATTGCCTATATGTTCCAAATTCTCTGGACGGATGAATGAGAAAGGTAGAATAGTAATTGTAATTAGTCCGCAGTAAAGCACCGTCGGGATGATGCCAAAGTCTGGTTCATAGCCGTCAATCAGTACACCACCACCCCTTGCATTCATGAATCCGCCCAGCACCATAATGACACAACACAACGAAGTGATGGTGTAGAGTGTTGACATATATGCAGCCACATCATACGTTCTGTGCTTCTGCCAGAAGTAATAGGTAAGACCTGCGAAATATATGAGCGGAACAAAGTGCATACTCGCAATTTAAAAGGTTTCGGACTCTTTATGATTTATTTAGCAGCTGCCTTACATGTAGCATGTCTATCCATCCTACAGCAATAGCTCTCAGTTGTTTATAGAAAATATGGCGATAGGAAGGGATTAGGAAGTTGGCTAAAGTTCCTGAAACAAAGATGGTGATGATGGCTACGTATGCAGCACCCAAAATACCGTATCGAGGTATAAGGTACAAGTTAAGTGCAATACAGGACAGACAACCTACTATGTTCCGCATGGATACGTATTTCTGTTTCCCCTCTGTTATTATCATTTGCCCCGAAGTCTGTGACAAGGCATCGCCAACCACCTTAAAAGACAGGACTGACAGCACAGGAACAGCCCCAATGAAAGCTGGTCCAAAGGTGAAATACACAATGGGATAGGATAGCAGGCAAGTCATCAGGGCAATCAGGAAGCACACCGCCACCGTGACATTCATAAAGATGCGTGACAGCCTTTCATACTGTCCTGCATCCTTTTGGTACGCCTCCACGAGCATGGGACTCACCGTCTGTGCAATTATCGTCGGTACAAAAAACTGCATTTCTGCAAAGCGAACGGCGACGGAATACACGCCTAAATGGCTCTTGTCTATCATGTCGCCAATCATCAATTGGTCAATTCGGTTGTAAACGATGATGGCTGCACCGGACAACAGCAATGGGAAAGACTGCTTGACCAGATAGACGGCTAAATCTTTGTCAAAAGTCCATTTCCGGACGGAGTCAATCTTTCGCATGTACGACATCGTGTAGCCTATGGCCAGAAGCATCGAGTCAAAGACCAGGGAGCAGATAAACCATATCAGTGGGAGCTGGAGCAACACCAGTGCGACTTTAATGGTCAGGCCAATCAATGTTCGTGATATCTCCGTCTTCACCACATATTCGTTCCAGACGATGGACGTGAAGTGGTTGCGCGACACCCAAGTCGTGTTGAGCAGGACGGATGCGGCATAAATCAGGATGAAGCACTGGATGCTTGCATCCTTCACTAACAAGAAGCATGAAAAGAGAATGGCGATGAAGGTGATTGAGGCAAAGATTAGCTTCAAGGCGAAGGTGGTGCCGATGATTTTGTCCTTCATTGCCGGGTTCTTGGATTCCTCACGTATTTGTATGAAATCAAGCCCGAAGTCTGCAAAAACCTGAAAAATGGCAACAAAACTAATCACATAGTTCATGATGCCATATTGCTCTTGTCCAAGATACCTCGCAACAATAATGCCAACGACAAGAACGCCCGTCAAACTAACGATCTTGCCGCTTATGGCCCAAGCAATATTAGTAAGAGCCTTTTTCTTCTTTTCTGAGATTTGAGGTTTTTTCACTTAGGCTCTTCTTGAGGGTTCTTCTGAAGAATATATCCCGCAGTAACCACTGAAGCCAATATCAGCATACCAAGAACAAAAAGCATTCGCTTAGGTCCTGCCGGCCTTATAGGTACAATAGCACTTTTCAGCGTGGTGAAGGCAGGTGTTTTTTCCTGAAGCTTTACCTTTGTTGCCTGCAACTGGGTCTCCATAGCTGTAAGGGAGTTCTGCTTAAGGGCCAGCTCACCCTCCAGTTTATCTCTCTCGCTTTGGAAACTTTGCAGGATTACATTCGTGTGGGCATCGCAATAACGACTATATGCCCGCATCGCAACATCATATTCCTGTTCCGCATCATCTCGCATTTGCTGATAATGCACAACGTCCTCACTTACTTTGCTGGTACGATAACGGATGATGAAGTCCTGGAGGTGCGATTTCACGCTATCGGCCATTGTTGCACAGATGACAGGGTCTTGGTCTATCACATTGATGGTGATTACACTGGTCTTCTTGTCAACCGCACAACTGATGTTCTCCATCACCACTTTCATCAACTTATAATCCTTCTTGTTCATTCGGAACGGATTGATATCCGAACTACCATTCCCACGAGGCACGTTATCCTTTTCCTCAAAAAGACCCTTAATTGCCCTCTCTGCCTTATAATAAGGAAGAGTGAGAACGTTCTCCTTCTGGTGGTTCTTCATGTAGTCGAAGTAGTTGGTAGTGAGTTTACCGTCCTTCGTGGTTACCTCAATATCATATAGTCCTACAATGAATTCAGGACTCTCAAAGAGGTCAGGATAGAGTTCTGGGTAAATGGCATCCTGACCACCTATGCCTCCAATATTAAAACCGAAAGAAGAAGCAATCGAGGAAAGTCCTCCACCAACGTCCTCTCCATTCATCTCCGGCGCCAACTTGACTTCGCTCATATAATAGCGAGGTTGTGGCAGAATCCATATACAAGAGAGGATGAAGGTGCACACCCATACCTTAAGGAAGAGGCCCTTCTTGGCCCATAGTAAGCGAAACACCCTTCCAAGGTCTATAATATTCTGGTCTTTATTTGTCGTTTCCATGTTCAGATAAATTATTTCAGTATACTTATCAGAGCCACCACAACGCTAGCCAACGAAGCACCACCACTCGAGATTGCCATAATCTCGCCCGTTGTCATCTTGTTCTTCTGCTTCTTCGTCGGAATCACAATCTCGCAACCCGGTTCGATATCCTTGCCCGACCTTCGATTGATTTTCTCAGCCGAACCATTCATGTAGATAGCATAGGCTCCCTTCTTATTGGCTCTGTTTCCATATCCACCAGCACGTTTGATATAGTGTGACAGGGTCTTACCTTTCACATAACCCATGCTTACAGGGTAAACGACCTCACCACTTACCTTAACAGTATTTGAGAACTGAGGCACAACCACGAAGTCACCTTCACGAAGGGCGATATCAGCCACGCCTCCGGGGTCTTGTATTGCGGCCTCCATGTTGATGCTCATAGGATAGGTATCACCCATGTCCAGCTTCAAGCTCATCAGAGAGTCGGCCTGAGCCATATCGTAACGCTTCTCACTCTGCATTGCCTCTTCATACATCTGTATTTGAGCCGCACGCAAAGAGTTCTCGCGTTGAAGTTTTTCTTCATCCGTCATCTTACGAGTCAATCGGGCACCCTTGGCATAGCCTAAGTTAGTAAGTCCTCCTGCGGCTTTAACCAAGTCCGAGAGACGGAAGTTCTTAGTACTCATGGCATAGTCGCCTTCAAAGTTCACACAACCTTCAATGTGTACTGTCTGTTGCTCGTTGTAAGCAGGGCTCTTACGCACTACCACTACGTCAAAAGGCATCAACACGCAAGTGCTGTCAGATGAGCGGAATCCATCGTTCAATGCCACACTGAATACTTCGGCACTGATCTCCGTCGATTCTTTAGCTTTGAAGTCTTGTACACGACGATAAACATCCACCTTCGCCATTGATGCTGCAGGAGTCAATCCGCCTGCCATCAGGATGAGGTCTTCCACCGTAGTGTTCTCTGCATATTGGTATTCGCCTGGGTAAAGCACTTCTCCAGAGATGGTAAGTGTTTGCTCTCCCATCATATCTATCGTGCTGGGGACAAACAACACATCACCCTTCTTCAAGGGAATGTCAGCTACACTGCCATCGAGAATACCTTCGATGTCCACTGATATCATCTCCAGTGTCAGGTCATCCTTCTCACGATGCATCACGGCACGGCTTTGGAAAGCATCTTCCCTCAGTCCATCTGCCACCTGCAAAAGACCCTTTACGGTCTGCACTTCGCCTCCAAGCTCAAACTGACCTGCATGTCTTACTGCACCGCGAACCTCTACCATATTACTGAAACGCGCAAGCACACTATCCACGAAGATGCTATCGCCATCCTTCAAGGTAAAGCTAGACATCTTGAACTCGTCCACCGTATGCATGCTGTATTCATTACCCGACTTACGGGTCAGGCGTACATTCTTCGTGAAAGCATCACCTGCGAAACCACCCGCATTGCGAATCACTTGCAACACACTTTCCGACGATTTCATCTCATAGAACATGGGACGCTTAACCTTACCCCGAACATTAACGAGACACTCATAGGGGTCAACCGAGATGACATCATTGTCCTGCAGGCGAACATCGCCCTTTACATTGCCATTGAGCAAATAGTCATAAACGTCGATGGTGGCGATTTGACGTCCTCCGCGATATACCTTAATGTTACGCAAAGTACCGATGTCACTGATACCACCTGCCGCATACAAAGCATTGAAGGCGCTGGAGAGGGAACTCAAAGTATAGGTTCCAGGCATACGGACTTCACCGATAACTTGCACCTGAATGCTTCGTATCTCGCCTACTGCCAGATTGAAACTACAACCAGAATAGAACTGTCCCAAACGACTGCGCACCTGCTGTGTTGCCTGAGCAACAGTAAGCCCGCCTAACCTCAAAGGCCCTACCCCATCGATTACAACAACTCCATCGGGAGAAATTACGCCCTCAAAGGTCTCTTGGCTTGCTCCCCACACATCGATGATGACATTGTCGCCAGGTCCCAGTCGGTAGTTGGCTGGTGTGGCCATGTTTTGATTAGGCTCAAAGGTAAGATACTGATTATTAAAGATATTGCGTCCGAACACCTGATTCTCATCCTCACGGCCAAACATGTTTTGGTAATAGATGAGTGAATCGATGTCCATGAAGCCTATCTCCTCATCCAAAGCCTCTTGACGGTCCTTACGGGTAAGGAAGCGTTGTTCGTCCTTCTCACGTTGAGAACGCACCATATAGCCATTCTGCTGGCGATAGAGGTCCTCGGCCTTCTCTTTATTGGTACGCAAACGGTTGGTTGTCTGAGTCTTGGTCTTACCCGTCAAGTCCACAGCTCCAAGCTGGTTTTGCTCGGCCTCAACCTTCTTACGAATACGACGCAACTGCTCAGGCGTAACGCCTTTACGCAACAGTTTCTGCACAATGTTCTCTTGATTCGTGCCAGCAGCTTGTTCCTTTTGCACAAACTGGATGACTTGATCGTCGGACATTGACTGTCCATAAACACAAGCGGCGCTTATCAAAAGCGCCATCATTACAAGATATTTTCGCATAATATTAGATTTTCTTTCCATATCCAATAAGTCTAACGGTGGTGAGCAATATCCTTAAGTCAAGCCAAAGGCTACGCTTCTGTAAGTATTCCAAGTCCATCTGCAGGCGAATAAGCATCTTCTCCATTGTGTCCGTGTATCCGTTATAGATAGTGGCCATAGAGGTAATGCCGGGCCTGATTTGGTAAAGATATTCATAATCGGAATTCTCCTGCATTATCTGGTTGATGAAGTACTGACGCTCGGGACGCGGACCGACGAACGACATATCGCCTACAAAGACATTCCACAATTGAGGAAGTTCGTCGAGATGATGCTCACGCAGGAACTTGCCTACTGGTGTCAGTCTGTCGTCGCTCTTTTCTGCCAGCTGAGGCACGCCATCCGACTCGCTGTCCATACGCATCGTCCTATATTTCAATATATCAAACGGACGCCCTCCCCGCCCTATGCGTTCCTGACGGAAGATAACGGGTCCGTCGGCCTGCTGATGAAGGCGGAAATAGACGTAAAGATAAACTGGAGATAAAACTATCATTCCACAAAAGGATGCAACAATGTCGAACGCTCTTTTAATCAGTCGCTCGGCAAAGTTCATACCATCAACAAACTTATTATCAGAAGGTATCACTCGGTTCAATATGTTTAAAAACGTTTTAACTTCTACTATATTATATATAATATAACTCCAAGAAGTCCGATTTATTGTGAAAAGATGTAAATATTTTAATCTATTGTCTCTTTTCAGGCCCAATTTGGCGTATTCGCGTGTATTTATTTGCCATTAAAAGCAATATTGACATACGGTGACTGGCTATACAACCATCGTTTTAGGATTGCTCAATCATGATTTCATGATTGTACAACCTCCGACACATGCTTGGACAACCTTGAACACATGCTTGAGCAAGTGTTTGCCCACACTCCTATGCCTTCGCAAAATAAGCCTTAAGCCTTATCTCGGAAGGTCTAAGGCGTTCGAGTGGAAGACCTAAGGTGCAAGGAAATCGAACCTAAGGTGCAAAATCGGAAGACCTAAGGTGCAAATTCGGAGAACCTAAGGTGCAAAATCGGAAGACCTAAGGTGCAAAATCGGAAGACCTAAGGTGTGAATTCCACGAATACTTGACTCTGAAATAATGAACGAAGATTTACAATCTTCTCGTCTATTGTTTGGTTATGTCAGAAATATTTTGTAATTTCGCAGCCACTTACATCTGGGGTCGACATGGATTTGACAGCAGGATGGGGTGCTCAGTAAGCACGCAGAGAGTTGGTGGCCGCTCTCTTTAATCAATGACTATCAGACAATTAACTGGCGAAAACAACTACGCTCTCGCTGCCTAATCGAAGTATAGTAGATTCTTGGCTTAATCGCGGCACCAGGTGCTGTGACGAGATGTCACCCGGAGGCTAACGCCCCGAAGCGCTCCGAACCGGTGGCACAGCAAAATCGGGGATAGCCCGTGACGGCCTCGCGTCATTGGTGAAGATTTAGAGGATAAGGTGTCGATTGGTGGCTTGGGTCTTGTCGGCACTCGAAAACTTAAACCAAGATAAGCGTGTAGAAAGCTCAGGACTTCCCTGTTTGGACGAGGGTTCAATCCCCTCCGGCTCCACTAACATTACGCCGTTGGGGGTGTTCGCCCTCGTGAGGGTTCTTGCTCCGCCGTGCTACGCAAGCGGCAAAGCCGAGCGCAATCCCCTCCGGCTCCACTTTTCAATTCATAATTCACAATGCACAATTCATAATTAGCCTACGGCATCATGGTGGTACAGGTTAGGGATTACGCACTGAGAATTATGAATTATTAATTATAAAATGATATGAAGGAACTATCGCTGAAGTACGGGTGCAACCCGAATCAAAAGCCCTCACGCATCTTTATGGAAGAGGGTGAGTTACCCATCACAGTATTGAATGGCCGACCTGGCTACATCAACCTGCTGGACGCACTGAACTCATGGCAATTGGTGAAGGAACTGAAGGCGGCAACGGGTCTGCCTGCTGCAGCATCGTTCAAGCATGTAAGCCCTGCTGGTGCAGCTGTAGGTCTGCCTTTGAGCGACACGCTGAAGAAGATTTACTTTGTCGACGACGCTCCCCTACCCCTGACACCTATTGCTTGTGCTTATGCCCGTGCAAGAGGGGCCGATCGCATGAGTTCGTATGGCGATTTTATTGCACTCTCAGACACTTGTGATGAAGCAACAGCACGACTTATCAATCGTGAGGTTTCGGACGGAATCATTGCTCCCGACTACACGCCTGAGGCACTGGAAGTACTGAAGAATAAGCGCAAGGGAACATATTGCGTGATTCAAATCGACCCGAACTATCGTCCTGCTCCTATCGAACGGAAACAAGTGTTCGGTATCACCTTCGAACAGGGACGCAATGAAATAGACCTTGCCGACCCTGCTCTATTCGAGAACATTCCCACACAAAATAAGGAGTTCACTCCTGAAGCCAAGCGCGACCTGATGATTGCCCTTATCACACTGAAATACACCCAGTCGAATTCCGTGTGCTATGTCAAGGACGGACAAGCCATCGGTATTGGTGCAGGACAGCAAAGCCGCATCCACTGCACACGATTGGCAGGACAGAAAGCTGATATATGGTGGCTTAGACAACATCCGAGAGTAATGGCATTGCCCTTTGTGCCTGGTATTAGAAGAGCCGACCGCGACAACACCATCGACATCTATATAGGTCCTGAATTCGAAGATGTATTACGTGAAGGCGAATGGCAGAAGTTCTTCACGGAACGTCCTGAACCTTTGACAGAACAAGAGAAGCGCGAATGGCTTGCACAAAACACGGACGTAAGTCTGGGTAGCGATGCTTTCTTCCCCTTTGGCGACAACATCGAACGTGCTCACAAGAGTGGTGTACGCTATGTGGCTCAAGCCGGAGGTTCGGTTCGCGACGATCATGTCATTGAGACTTGTGACAAGTACGGCATTGCGATGGCATTCACAGGTGTGCGTTTGTTCCATCATTGATTCAAAGGAAATAACGAGGAACCATGAACAAGTTTGCAGGCGACGACATTGATATCGTTATCCAGAATGGAATCACATTCCGCGGTGGAGGCACAAAGAAAGAAACCTCTAACGCCGGTGGCAAAGTCCGTTCAAAAGCTAAGAAGAAGCAATATGTAACGGGGGCTCATGGCAGTGGTTCGGCAAAGAAGAAGGCCGACATACGCAAAGCGCGTTCTAACCGACACAAATAAGCCTTCGTTATGATGAAGGATCAACTTTGAACTTTAATCCTAAGGGATTAACATAATCCCATTCATATTCCGTCCAGTTTCTATACCCTCACGACGAGCGCTGTAGAATCGGGCGGAATCCTTATATGTGCACATTCCTGCCACATGAATATCAAGGACACCTGCCTCCTCAAGCAACCAACGATTGGCTTGCCATAAATCGAGATGCCACTTAACCTTACGTACTGCTATCCTTTCTATTGGGAAACCCGCTTCACGAAAACGTTCATACACCTCGTCACCCACTTCAAAGGCTTCTTGTGAGATACCCGGTCCGATGATAGCAGAAAGTTCGGACGGAGGAACGCCCATCTTTGCAATCGTCTTACTAACAATACGCGATACCGTTCCTCTCCATCCGGCATGGGCTGCTGCTACGACCCGACATTTCCTATCATAAAGAAGGACGGGGATGCAATCGGCAGTCTTCACACAGACGCATAAACCCGGAACATCCGTAATGACAGCATCAGTATCCTCGGGACGACCTGCTTCGTGCATCCACAAAACGTGGTCAGAATGGGTCTGGCGAGGTAAAGCTAACGCCTCTGTCTTTAGTCCCAGCATCTCAACACAGCAATCGCGGCCCGTAGTAAAAGCCGCGATTCCATCGGGAGTTTTGTATCTAAAAAGGTTCATTCGTCAATATCTTCGTATTCGAAGTCTTCGAGGTCTTCCACGTCTTCAATCTCATCCTCGTCGATAAATACTATCTCCTCGTCCTCGCCCATATCCTCAAGTTCCTGTTGCAGATAACTCAGGTCCTTGTTGCGATGCACAATCTTCTCTTCGTGGGTGATAGCCTGCAACTTGTTGCTTTCACTATTCAAGGCTTCCCAAAGAATATCCTTCAATTCCGTCAACCCACGGTTGGCAACAGCTGAGATAAATACATGTGGAAGGTCATCTGGCAAGTCGTGGCTAAGCATCTCTATGAGTTCGTCATCCAACAAATCACTCTTCGTAATAGCAAGCACACGCTGTTTGTCGAGCATGTCGGGATTAAAGGTTTTGACTTCATTGAGCAATATTTCATACTCTTTGCGAATGTCGTCAGTATCGCCCGGAACCATAAACAAGAGCAAGGAGTTGCGTTCGATATGCCGCAGGAAGCGCAAGCCCAAGCCACGTCCTTCAGAAGCGCCCTCGATGATACCAGGAATATCAGCCATAACGAAGGATTGATTGCCGCGATAAGCCACGATACCTAACGAAGGTTCCATCGTGGTAAAGGGATAGTTGGCAATCTTGGGACGGGCACTACTTAACGAACTGAGCAATGTACTCTTTCCTGCATTAGGAAAGCCAACCAGACCGACATCGGCCAAGAGCTTGAGTTCGAGAATAACGGTACGTTCTTGCATAGGTTCGCCAGGCTGCGCATATCGAGGCGCCTGATTGGTAGACGTGCGGAAGTTCCAGTTTCCCAATCCTCCTCGACCACCCTTCAATAGCATTACCACCTGTCCGTCTTCATTGACATCACAGATGAATTCGCCCGTCTCTGCATCATAAACCACAGTACCGCAAGGAACATCAATATAGCGGTCTTGTCCATCGGCACCCGTGCTACGACTCTTGCCTCCATTTCCACCATGTCCGGCAAAGACATGACGCTCATAACGGAGATGAAGCAATGTCCAATAATTGTGATTCCCCCGCAGATAGATGTGTCCTCCACGTCCTCCATCACCGCCATCAGGTCCTCCATTAGGGACGTACTTAGCTCTATGCATATGCATAGAACCTCGTCCGCCCTTGCCAGAGCGACAAACTATCTTGACGTAATCAACAAAATTGCTTTCCATATGTCAGTACGGGGTTACAATTATCGAGCCTAACTCACAATTATTTTAATGTATCGAGGAAGGCAAAGATGTTAGCCAACATCTGGTCTTTGCTTCCCTCCCAAGTGAAGGTATGGCGTATGCCTTCCTTCTCGAACCAAGCCGCAAGCGGTTCGGTCTGATTGTGATAAACCTCAAAGCGCTTCTTGATTGTCTCTGCATTATCATCGGCACGACCTTCTATCTGTGCGCGGCGTAACAAGCGTTCCATCAATGTTTCTTCGTCCACAATCAGTTCTATCATCACGCCCATCTCGTGATGACGTTCTGCAAGCATCTGCTTTAATGCCTCCGCCTGAGCAATAGTGCGCGGGAATCCATCGAAGATGACGCCTAAGCCCTGTGGCAAACGATCATAGGTGTTCGCAAGAATCTTTATCATCAGTTCATCTGGGATGAGTTGACCCTTGTCGATGAGTTCCTTGGCAAGTTTACCTACTTCCGTTCCATTCTTAATTTCATTGCGCAGGGTGTCACCCGTGCTAATGTGATTCATGCCATAGCGCTCCACAATGGCATCACTGTATGTACCCTTTCCACTACCGGGTGCACCAAAGATAATGATGTTTTTCATATTATTCCTTATTACTCAATTCTTAATTACAAAGCGTGTAGATGTCTTTTGTGTTGCGTCCGAACCCATCATAATCGAGTCCATAGCCCACGATAAAGTCATTGGGTATCTGGAGACAGCAGTAACGGATGTCGAGGTCCACCTGCAACTTGCCTGGCTTCAGCAAAAGAGTGCAAATGTCGATACTCGAGGGGTTGTGTGTCTTCAGTGTCTCAAGCATGTGTGCCATCGTTAGACCCGTATCGACAATATCCTCGACAATGATGATGGGACGTCCCGTAATATCAAGGTTCAGGCCCATAATCTCGCGTATCTGCCCCGTTGTACTTACACCTTGATAAGAAGCCAAACGAACAAACGACACTTCACAAGGCAAGGTAACTTCACGCAGGAGATCTGCAGCAAAGACAAATGAACCATTCAACACTGCCAAGAAAATGGGGGACTGCCCTTCATAATCCTTGTTAATCTGCTCAGCCACACGTTTCACTTCTGCCTGAATTCGGTCAGACGGAATGGAAACGGTAAAACTCTTGTCCTTAACCTTAATGATATTGTCCATAAATGAGTTTTTATTGGCAAAGATAATGAAAACCGAGGGCAGAACAAAACGAAGCATCGTTTTTTATGCCGAGGGGCATCTTATTTTCGCTTTTATGGGCAAAGATACTATAAATAAATGAAAAATTAAGAATTAAAAACTAAAAATTAAATGCAAAGTCAACTTAAATCCTTAACTTTGCGTCCGTGATGCAGAACATTGAAGAGATTCGATTCGACGACGTGCAAAAAATGCTTCATCCACGCCCCGTTGACGGGCATAAGGGAACATTTGGCTATGCTTTGCTTGTAGCAGGAAATAAAGGCATGGCAGGTGCTGCCATTCTAGCTTCCGAAGCATGTCTGCGAAGTGGTATTGGCAAACTATCCGTCCTGACAGCAGAAGAGAATCACGATATCCTGCAAATCACAGTACCTGAAGCTATCCTGAAGACCAACCGCGAGTGGGATACTTATTACAATGCCATTGGAATAGGACCAGGCTTAGGCATGAACTTTGACCTTTTGGATGACGTATTACTACACACCCAGATGCCCATGGTCATTGATGCCGATGCAATTAACATGTTGGCTCAGAAGCCAGACTGGTTGGATAATGTACCCAAAGGAAGTATCTTGACGCCTCACCCCAAAGAAGCGGAAAGGCTTATCGGAGGCAATAGTCTTGAAGAAGTGTCTTCCTTCGCCATTAAACACGAAACCTATATCGTATTGAAAGGACATCCCACACACGTCTGCTCTCCAAAGGGTGAAATATATCGTTTGAATGTCGGTAATTCAGGTATGGCTACTGCTGGTAGCGGTGATGTGTTGACAGGTATTATCACGGGGTTGCTGGCACAAGGTTATACCCCTCACGAGTCGGCACTTATGGGAGTATGGATACATGGGACGGCAGGAGACTTTTCTTCCGATGAAATGGGCGAAAGTTGCATGATTGCACGAGATATTATCCGCCATATGCCGGATGCATTTAAGAAACTGAATACATAAAGATATGAAAAGGACATTATTTATTGTCGGCATGATGCTGGCATGCACTTTCTCAAAAGCACAAACAGAAGTTGGAAACTTCGTACCAGGCAGTACGCTCGATGGGGTAAACTACTTCCTTCCACAAACAGCCCTTCGCATCACCGTGGTAGCAGAAAAGGCAGTAGTCACACCGGGAGAACTTAACAAATATGCCTTCCGTTACCTTCGACTGAAAGATGTGCCTACAGAGTCCAATACCACATGGATCATCAAGAGCATAACACTGGAACCATACGGAATACCCGACAAAGCGAAGGCCTATAATGTAAAAGTTAAGAGTAAAACCGTTGCACCATTGGTAGGCCTAACACGCGACGGCATTCTGTTGAGCATAAACGCCGAAGCAGAGGAAACAATACTTCCTGCCATACCACAAGGCACACCTGCAACTGCTGCCTTGAACCCCAAGCAATACATGAATCAGGAGATGTTGTCGGCAGGCAGCACGGCGAAGTTAGCAGAGCTTTGTGCACAAGAGATATACGATATACGTGAAAGTCGCAATGCTTTGGTGCGTGGAGAGGCCGACAATACTCCCAAGGACGGGGCTCAGCTCAAACTGATGCTGGATCAACTCGATATACAGGACCGTGCCCTCTCGCAACTATTTAGCGGAAGCAAACAGACAAGTACCGAAGTATTTTCATTCAACTATCTGCCTTCAAAGGAGACTGAGAGAGAGATTCTTTTCCGCTTCTCTCAATATTCAGGAGTAGTGGATAAGGATGACCTGTCTGGCCAACCTGTTTACATCAGCATTAAGAATAACGGCAATTTACCTGCCATCGAAGAGAATCCCGAAACAGATAAGAAGAAAACCAAGATGGAACGCGGCATATATTATAATGTACCTGCGCGTGAAACCATTTCCGTCTTCGACCTCAATCATTCTTATGCAAGCCTCGAATGTAGTATGGGCCAATTCGGAACGACGGAAATCCTAAGCGACATTCTCTTCGACAAGCGACCGACTACACGAGTGACTTTCTATCAAGAGAATGGAGGGGTAAAGAAGTTGGAACAGTAAGAAAACAAGTTTATAGACGATGCTGCTTTAGCTCAGTGGTAGAGCGCATCCTTGGTAAGGATGAGGTCCCGAGTTCAACTCTCGGAAGCAGCTCACGAAAAGAGGCGTACACCCAGATGGATGTACGCCTCCTTCGTTTCTAACAGTTATCTATTAGAGTTTGTTGTCACTTCCGAGCACATTCACAATCTTATGGATGTACATCTTCTTCATATTCTCGCGAGCGGGCTTCAGATACTGACGAGGATCGAAGTGGCTGGGATTCTCAGCCAGATGCTTACGAATGGCAGCAGTCATAGCCAAACGAGAGTCTGAGTCAATGTTAATCTTGCAAACGGCACTCTTAGAAGCCTCACGCAGTTGCTCCTCGGGAATACCAACAGCATCGGGCAACTTACCACCATACTGGTTGATGGTATCTACCTCGTCCTGAGGAACAGAACTTGATCCGTGGAGAACGATGGGGAAACCAGGGATGCGCTTCTCTATCTCGTGCAGGATGTCGAATGCCAATGGAGGAGGAACGAGCTTACCCGTCTTCGGGTCGCGGGTGCACTGATCAGGAGTAAACTTGTATGCACCGTGGCTGGTACCAATGGAGATAGCCAAGCTGTCGCAACCGCTACGCTTCGAGAAATCTTCAACCTCTTCAGGTTTCGTGTAGTGAGAAACCTCACTTGCGACCTCATCCTCAACAACTGCCAACACACCGAGCTCAGCCTCAACTGTTACGTCATGAGCGTGAGCGTACTCAGCAACCTTCTTCGTGATAGCGATGTTCTCCTCATAAGGCAGAGCGCTACCATCGAACATAACACTAGAGAAACCATTATCGATGCACTCCTTACAGATTTCGAAGCTATCACCGTGGTCGAGGTGTAAAGCAATCTGAGGATTGGGGCAACCCAGTTCCTTAGCATACTCCACAGCACCCTGAGCCATATAACGCAGGATGGTACCGTTGGCATATGCACGAGCACCCTTGCTTACCTGCATAATAACGGGAGACTTTGTCTCAACAGCTGCCTGAACGATAGCCTGCATCTGTTCCATAGTGTTGAAGTTGAAGGCGGGAATTGCATAACCTCCCTTAACAGCCTTGGCGAACATTTCACGGGTGTTCACCAGTCCCAGTTCTTTGTAACTTGTCATAATAATAATGAATTAATTAAACGGTAATATGTTATTATCTCATTTTTTCTCTTTCCTTAGCCAGTCGATGAATGGACGCAAAACTTGACCCGAAGGCTCTGCCGTGCGTACCGACAAGGCTATCTCATTGCCCAGTCCAGTAAGGATTTCAAACTGGAATCGTTCATCACTTTCCAGGTCAACTGCCTCTACATCCAATTCCCCCTGCAGTCGCTGTATCGTCTCATGAGCCATAGCTTCAAGTTTGAGCAACCAAGGACGCACGTCCTCATAAAAAAGGACATCGCTGGCATTGGATGACGATTGCATAGTCTTCAAGACCTGACAACCCTCCTCCACCCTTTGCATCTCTGCTATAAGAGCACGTGGATTAGGATTCCCGTTAGTGGCACCGCGCTTATAATTCTCTATAAGATACGACGTAGCATCGGCGTCGTAGTAACGCAAGTAAGGGGCTATCTTACGCAAGGCAGAGGCATACTTCTCTCCCACCACTGCGGGCAAGGCCGCCTCCCAACTCTGCTGATTGTTGAAGCCGGCTTGATTCCAAGTGTAATCTGCCACACTAAAGAGAGCGATCTTAGAAACCTCTCCCTGCTGCATAGGATTGATGATGAGAGTGTTAGTTCCTGTCAGGTCTGGAACGAGGTGTGCAAGGTTGTCGATGTGAGTTTCATCACGGAAATTGGCATACATGTCCATTGGAAAGAGCTTGGTCACATCGTTGTCGTTGCAGGGATAGTTCCACCACCAACTGGTATCACGACCCAGAGACTTCTTGACGATGCGTAAGTCGTAATTGTTGGGAACGGACCACACATTGGCACCGGTTATATAAATGTTTACCTTATTAGGTGTGTGGCTCAATGCTTGGAAGAAATCGTTGGCACGCTGGGCAGATACCCACGAGTAAGCATAAAGTTGAGGCACATAGTGCAAGGGCTTTACCGTGTCAGCAGGTGTAGCCTCTGGACGATTCCACGTTGCATCCATCTGCTGTTGAAGCTCCGTTAGTCTGTCAGCTCCAAGCTTGAGTATTGCCGCATCGGAAGGGACACCCACGTCATCGACAAAAACGCCAAACTGGCGAACACCCAACCCATACATGCTCTCAAACTTCTTCATGATGTTACCTATGGTCTCAGGCTTCTTCTCATCTACGAAAGCTGTTCCTGGATGTATTGCCCAGATGAAATTGACCTTAGTCGCATGGGCCACAGAAGTGATGCTGCGTAACATCTCTTGTGAGAGATAGCCAATGCGCTTTTGTTCAGGAGTTATTTCTGTAGGATAAGGTTCTGCCCAGTAACGCGAATGATAGGGGTCTGACTTGGCACCATACATATAGGTGTTCATCTTATAGCGAGCCATAAAGCGGAAGAGGTCTTTAGTCACCTCCGCCGAATAGGGAACACCGTAATAGCCCTCTATGATTCCACGATTCTGAATGTCGGCATAGTCATAAAATGTAACGCAGGGAAGAGTCTTTTGTCCCAGGTCAAATATCTGTTCCAAGGTGGCCAAGGCACAGAATGTGGCATCGGTGTTCTCGCCTACAGCCACAATTTGAGCCGTTCCACGTTTGTCGGCAGAGATGCTTAGGATATGACGGTCGTACTTAGGCAAAGCGAAGACATCGCGTTGCAATTTCAGACGGCCAACCTGTTTGTCGGCGACTCCACGAGAGCCGTTGACTCCCAACAGCAGATTGGTCTCCCCTTTACGTATGCGGTCAGTAACGACAGCTGTCATCCCATGCTCCACCACGATCTCCATCGCGCGAGCAATAGTAGGAGCATCGATGCCTGTTTCAGCAACGATAATCACTTGCTTGGTAACGTTTGCGACGCCACCTGTCAGTTCCTGCTGATGAGGAACGGGGTAGATAGTGTATGGGTTCTGAGCAAAAAGTGCCAGACTTACCCACGCAAAAAGAAGACTCAGTAACCTCCTCATTTCAGTTCCTTTATTAAATAAGAAACCGTTGGCAAGTGGTCACTAAATCCATTTACCCATACTCCGCTAGAGGTGGTACGCTTAGGCGAACCCTTGTATCGTCCTTCCTGCTGTATCAGATAGTCGCGACGGAAGATGTGCCACTGATAAAGCGTCAGGTGGCGATAGTCCTTGTGTCCCTTCACGTCGAGTAAGTTACGCGAGAAAACGATTTGGTCGAAGAGGTTCCATCCCCCCTGATATGTCAGTGTACCCTGACCCTTATCCCGCAGCATCTCCCACCAGGGATTATAGAAGTCACCGTTCTCCACATCCTTCATCTTACGGCGAGCACCCAGCATCTTAGCCATAGAGGCATTATCGGGGTCGTCGTTCATGTCACCCATAACGATGATGCGTTGCTGGGGATCGGCCTTCGATATGCTATCGGTGAGCTGGCGAACCTGCTTGCCAGCAATCTCACGGAAATAGCTGGTCGCACCACGGCTGGGCCAGTGACAAACGATAACTGTCAGCGGGTCGTCGTCGATGGTTCCCTGAACCGTCAGATAACCACGGGTAGCACGAGTGGTGTCACCATTCTCATAGATGTAAGGTTGCAAGAACCACTTATGAGGCTTGAATATCTTGGGGTTGTAGAGGAGAGCACAGTCCACGCCACGTTTGTCGGGACCTTCGATATGGATGTATTTCATGCCACGTTCCTTCATGCCAGGCTGGGCTATCAGGTCGTCCATCACACGTGAGTTCTCGACTTCCGACACACCGATAACAGCTGCGCCCGTGGGAACTTTATCCGTTCCGAGGTCAAGCAGCACACGCGCCATGTTCTTCACCTTTCCTCTATACTTATTGCCATCCCAGTGGTAAGAGCCGTTGGGCAGGAATTCATAGTCATTCTTACCTTCATCATGAATCGTATCAAAAATATTCTCCAAATTGTAGAAAGCCACAGGATAGAGTCCGTAACGTTTCTCAGCTTGTACACTGACTGTCGCCATCAGCAACACGAACAGCAGGAATGTATTTTTACGCATAATATTAAAGGTTATGATTATCATTTGCAAAGATACGAATAAGTAAACAGAATAGCAAATTTTTTTGCAGTTTTTCGAATAAGAGCATTGAACAAAGTTCAAAGATATGAAGCGAGCAAAGAATTTCGCTAAACTATATGGCATATATAAGGTATATGTTCGATGAGCTTCGGACAATTGTTCGAGGCGTCTCGAACATGCATTCGTTTAACACCGAACAAAGGAAGGGTTTTGATCACGCCAAAACACTTCTCTATGCAGAGACGCCTTTGTCTCCTTATCACCTTTTACCTCAACCGCCCAATTCCATAACTAAATCACAAAAAACGCCCATTCCATCGAAGAAAATTAATCTTTTCACACTCTGTGACAAAGCGAAGGAGAGACTAAGGTCGCATGACAAATCCTGTAAAAGAGCAATATCGACACTCAAAAAAACTCTGTTTCCAGCTTCATTCCCCAGTGTTTACCTTTTACTTACATGCACACTTACATACACACGCACGAAGGCTAGATGTCAGGAAATGAGATGGTTTTGTAGTTACATTCTGCATTACGCTTTCAATTACGCCATCACATCAAAAACTCACGAACACATTTTCTCATTGTGATGCCATAATTTTCTGTTCTTTATTTGGTGTTGCATTTGATTTTTCATTATCTTTGTAGGCGTAAGAACACAATTATTAACAAATACAAACCTTATGACAAAGAAGCTAACACTTGTGGCTATGTTCTTAGGAACTATGTCACTGTGCTTTGCACAAAATGCAAAGGACACGACTTCGGAAGGCGAAGAGGCAGTGAAACAGGACAATGCCGCCTTTGTCTTCACAGAGTCGCAGTTGGGCGAGGACGACGATGTGACACAGAATGTCATTATGGTCAACTCAAACAACAATGTGTACACCAGCAACGTGGGTTACCTCTTCAGTCCCGCACGCTTCAAGTTCCGCGGTTACAACTCGAGCTACAACGACATTTACTTTAATGGCGTGCAGGTGAACAATGCCGAGAACGGACAGTTTAACTACTCCACCATCGGCGGCATGAATCGTGCCACAAACAACCACATCGATGCTAGTGGCGCCTTCGAAACAAATGCCTTCTCAATGGCAAACATTGGTGGTTCGTCGAACTACGAATTCCGTGCCAGCAGCTATGCGCCAGGGCACAACATCACGCTCTCGGCCTGCAACCGCAACTACACGGCTCGTGCCATGTATGCCTTTGGAACAGGTATCACGAAGAAAGGATGGGCCTTCTTTGGCACCGTCGGCTACCGTTGGTCGAACATGAACACAGCGGCTGTAGAGGGTACGTTCTACAACTCCCTCTCCTACTTCCTCACGGCACAAAAGATCTTCAACGATCGCCATTCACTGAACCTGGCCACATGGGGAAGCCCCACGGAGCGTGCTCAGCAGGGTGCCTCTACTGACGAAGCCTATTGGCTGGCCAACGACTACCAGTATAATCCTTACTGGGGTTACCAGGACGGCAAGAAGCGTGCCAGCCGTGTTGTAAACAACTTCGAGCCCACAGCCATGCTCACATGGGACTTCAAGATCAACGATCGCATGAAGCTAACAACAAGTCTTGTTGGCAAGTATGCCATGTACAGCAGCTCGAAGCTCAATTACTCAGGCACGAACCCCCATCCTGACTACTGGAAGAACTTCCCCTCTTACAACTATGATGTATGGGCAGGAACTGGCACAGACTCCGAAGTAGCAGCTTGGCAGGAATCGTATGATTTCTGGAGGGTATCGAAACAGAATCGCCAGATTGACTTTGACAAACTCTACTTTGCCAACCAACAGTTGAATGCTACGGGACACGATGCCATCTACTACATCGAGCGCCGCCACAACGACCACCTCGCCATCAACCTCGGTAGCACCTTCGACTGGAACATCAACAAGGATGCAAAGTTCCAGATTGGTTTGCAACTGGCTTCGAACAAGGGCATGCACTACGAGACAATGGACGACCTGCTGGGTTCAAAATACTTCCATAACCGTAACACATATGCCGAAGGAACGTATGCCGCCAACGCCCCACAAATCTATTACGACCTGAACAACAAAGATGGACTCGTAGGTGTGGGAGACCGTTTCCGCTACGATTACAACCTGATGATTGAGAAAGCCAAGCTGTGGGCTACTTACACTCGCGACAAGGGCATCAGCCACAACTTCATCACCGCTAAGATTGGTGCCAGCGAGATGTGGCGCGACGGCAAGATGAACAATGGCATCTTTGCCAACTATATCGACGAAAGCGGCAAAGCCATCAACCTCAGTTACGGCAAGAGCGAGAAGGCTCGCTTCCTGGACGGAGGCTTCAAGATGGGTACTAACCTGAACCTGGGTGGCGGTCATGCCCTGACTATGGGTGTGGGCTTTGAGGCTCGCGCTCCTCACGCCAACGTGGCATTTGTCAGCCCCGAGATGAACAACAATTTCGTACGTGACCTGGTGAATGAGAAGATATTCTCCAGCGAACTTGGGTACGCCTTCAATGGCCGCTGGTTGCAGATGAACCTGACTGGATACTTCACTCACACCTATGACGGCACAGAATGGCAACAGTTCTACAACGACAACGAGAACTCCTTCACCTACAACAGCCTTACCGGCGTGGAGAAAAACTACTACGGTGCAGAGCTGGGTATGAAGTTCAAGGTTACCAACGACTTCACCATTACTGCCATTGGAACAATTGCTGAAGCTAAATACGCTTCCAACACCAACGTTGTGTACATGCTCTCGAACGAAGGCAGTGAGAAACCCGACCTTTGCTTCAATAAGGACATGCGCGAAAGCGGTACTCCCTTGGCTGCTGCAAGCTTAGGTTTCCGCTACAGCATCAAGGGATGGTGGTTCAATCTTAACGGTAACTACTACGACCGCATCTACCTCTCCTACTCCCCCAACATGCGCTACAGAGGCTTGATGAAGCAAAACGCCGATGGTTCGTACACCGTTATGGAGCAGGCTAAGAGCGACGGAGGCTTCATGCTCGACGGTAGCATAGGTAAGGGATTCCGCATGAACAAAGGACGTTATCTGAGCATTAACCTCATGGTGAACAACATCACCAACAACCGCAAGTTGTGCACAGGTGGATACGAACAAAGCCGTGCAACCAACTATACCACGACAGAGGGACAGGACGTCAATCGTACTTACAACTTCCAGAAGAACCCCAAGAAGTTCTACGCACAGGGCATCAATGGCATGCTTAACCTGAACTATCGGTTCTAAGAACAATGGATAATTGATAATGGTTAATTGACAATTGAAAACTGATAATATTATGGAAAAGTACATAAAATATCTCTGTGGCCTCTGCCTGCTCTGCGCACTCTGTGTTTCTTGTCAGGATGGCGACTGGGATGCTCCCGACTTCTCGGATGGTGCCCCTTACGGCAACAACCAACTGACTGAGGAGAACGTCATCACTATCGCACAGCTCAAGGCCGCATATCCCAAGTATGCTGAAAACTACAGCACGACGGAAATTACTACTGATGCTAAATTGCGTGTACGCGTTACAGGTAACGACGTTCAGGGCAACCTCTACAACTCCATCTCCGTACAGGAAGATGCCTCTGGCGATGCCTTGATTATCGCCATCGGCGGTAATGATCTCTATGCCTACCTGCCTGTAGGTCAGGAAATACTCATCGACCTCAAAGGTCTTTACATCGGCGGTTATGGTGCACAACCTCAGTTGGGCACTCCCTATACCAATGCCTCTGGCTCGACTTACGTCAGTCGTATGCCCAACAATCTCTGGCAGAACCATTTCAAACTCATAGGCACCGCCAAGCCTGAATTGGTAGTTCCCATAGAGTTTAATAGTAGTCGCGACCTTGCTGCAGACTGTGGCAAGCTGATGACTATTAAGAATGTTAGTATCAAGGGCGCCGACGGCGTAGTTACATGGGCTTCGAAGAACGATCCCACCGTTAGGAGCAACAGCGTAAGCAAGTACTTCAACGAAAGCCCGTACAGCAGTACGTCGAAATACATGGTTTACACCAGCACTTACAGCGACTTCGCCAACACTCCCATTCCTACGGGTAAGATGAATCTTACTGGAATCTGGAAGCGTTACAACAACTCGTGGGAACTTATCATTCGTGATTTCAACGATATCGAAGTCCTGCAGTAGAGATAAATGATAAAAGTTAAAGATAAAAATTATACGACTATGAAAAAGTTTTGGAAAACCCTAATGTTCGCAGCTGTTGGCGCATTTGCTTTGTCGAGCTGCGAGGACGTACCTGCACCCTACGACATCCCAGGTGGCGGTGGAACTACTCCTGTCGAGCCAATCGAGGCTGTTGAAGTCACCTGTGCAGAGGCAGTTGAGCTGACCAATGCACTCGGTGATGATGACACATCCACAGAGCTTTACAGCGTTGTTGGTTACATTACAGAAGTCGTTGGCGAGGTTAGCAGAAACCAACAAACCTTCTGGATGGCTGACACCCAAAATGGTGGCAGAATATTTGAAGCATACTGGGCAAATCTGCCCGAAGGCGTTGCCGCATTCAAGGCTGGTTCAAAAGTTAAGGTTACAGGTAATCTTACGAAATATGTTAATCCCAATACCGGTAGGGTTACTGCAGAAATGAAGAATCCTACTGTGGAAATCCTTGAGGATGGAGGAGAGACTCCTGCTGGCATCGAAGTTACTTGTGCCGAGGCAGTCCAACTGACCAACGCGTTGGAAGACAACGGCAATTCTACTGAGGTATACACTGTTACAGGTTATATCACGGAAGTTGTAGGCGCTGTTAGCCGCAATCAGCAGACTTTCTGGATGGCAGATACGAAGGATGGCGGCAGGGTATTCGAGGCCTATTATGCCAACCTGCCCGAAGGCGTTAGCGAGTTCAAGGCTGGCTCTAAAGTAAAGATTACGGGTAACTTGACGAAGTATGTCAAGGATGGTAAAGTTACTGCTGAAATCAAGAATCCTACTGTTGAGATTCTTGAGGACGGTGGCGGCGACACTCCCACCCCAACAGGCACCGAAGTTACATGCGCTCAGGCTGTTGAGCTGACCAATGCTTTGTCTGATGGCGCTACATCCACAGAGGTTTACACCGTTACGGGTTACATCACAGAAGTTGTAGGTAACGTTAGTCGCAACCAGCAGACTTTCTGGATGGCAGACACGAAGGATGGTGGCAGAGTATTCGAAGCTTACTATGCCGACCTGCCCGAAGGCGTTACCGCATTCAAGGCTGGCATGAAGGTTAAGATTACAGGTAACCTCTTGAAGTATGTAAGTTCCAGTGGTCAGGTAACTCCCGAAATCAAGAATGCTACCGTTGAAATACTTGAGGATGGTGGTGGCGATACTCCTACCCCAACAGGTACAGACATCACCTGCGCTCAGGCTGTTGAGCTGACCAATGCTTTGTCAGATGGTGCTACATCCACAGAGGTTTACACCGTTACGGGTTACATCACAGAAGTTGTAGGTAGCGTTAGTCGCAACCAGCAAACCTTCTGGATGGCCGACACAAAGGATGGTGGCAGAGTATTCGAAGCCTATTATGCAGACCTGCCCGAAGGCGTTAGCGCATTTACGGTTGGCATGAAGGTTAAGATTACGGGGAACCTCTTGAAGTATGTAAGTTCCAGTGGTCAGGTAACACCCGAAATCAAGAATGCTACCGTCGAAATCCTCGAAGGTGGCAGCGATGATGGTGGTAGCGGAGGTGGTGGCGACACACCTGAAGGTGATGTAACCATTGCAGCTTCTGGCATGGGTCTGACCAACAACACGTCTTGGACAACAGTCACAGTCAATGGCGTTACCTTTACTGCAGACGGTGGTGGCAATCAGAACACACCCAAGTACTTCGACAATGGTAGTAACCTGCGTATGTACCCGAAGAACTCGCTGACCATCAGCGCTGGCAAGAACATTGCATCTATCGTTCTCACCTGCACCTCTGGTAGTGTAGCTAACGGCAACGTTGGCGCAGAACCCGGAAGTGTAAGTGTTTCTGATCCCACTATTACCATTAGTGGCATCAACTCGAAGACAGTGAAGATTTCGAACAACGACGGTTCCACAGGTGCTGCATCTCAGATTCGTATTGAGTCAATCTCCATCTCCTTTGCCGAATAACACGATAGGAGTCTTTCAATAATAACATTAGAGCCCTGCAATGCATCCCGTATTGTAGGGCTTTTTATGCGATTTTAGGGCATAAGATGAAAAAAAATATGCATTATGGATTGCGGATTATGAATTATTTTGTATCTCTGAACTACGTTCTTAGGTACTTCCGCTCAAAAATATTCAAATATATTTGGTATTTTGTTCGCTTATTCGTACCTTTGCAGTCCGTAATCGGTATATACCGCTTGCCATACAAGAATAGTGAGCCCACGAGTGGCTGTGTTACCAACTCTATTCTGACATTGAACTGAAAAGAAACAAATAAAAACGAATAAAAGAAATGAAAAAGGATCTTCATCCCGCAAACTATCGCCCTGTAGTGTTCAAGGACATGAGTAACGGCGATATGTTTCTCAGCCGCTCTACCTGCAAGACTAGCGAGACCATCGAGTTCGAAGGTGAGACCTATCCCCTCGTTAAGTTGGAAATCTCCAACACCTCTCACCCCTTCTACACTGGTAAGTCTAAGCTCGTTGACACTGCTGGTCGCGTTGATAAGTTCATGAGCCGCTATGCAAAGAGCCGCAAGTAATTGCGCGCCTTCGCACTAACTAAAAGAAACATTTAAAGGGAGACGTAGACAAAGCACAAAAAGTCTACGTCTCTTTTGTTTTTACCTTAATACAACTATGAAACGTTACCACATCTTCGCACTATTACTCGCCATCGGTTTTTCGGCTTGTAACGACGACAATCCCGAGGCAGGACCTTCCTATCAAGGTGATAACACCAACAGCAATGCAACACGCATCTTTGCCAGTGTTACCGAAAGGCCTAACGTCACCGATGTGCACAAGGCCGCATGCCGACTGGAGATCCCCCAACTGAACAAAGCTGGTGAGAATAATCTCTTTATTGTGCATACGACAACGGACTTCGGCATCAACTATTGCATGGAGTATGACTGTGACTTGAAGGCTCAGCGATGGTCGGCATTCCGCTGGGATGCAAGTAACTCCTTCAAAAAAGTTTATCGCACCGATGCTTGGTCAGCAGACCCACTAATACCTCAATCATATCAAACATACGAGATTGATCACACTGGTAATGGTTACACCCGTGGACACATCATTGCGAGCGAAGATCGCGTCAACTCCACTGCTGCCAACCAACAAACTTTCTATTATAGCAACATGCACCCCCAATTATATGAATTCAATACACAGGGAGTTTGGTGGCAAATCGAAAACAAAGTGCTACGTGACAAGTACTGCAAATTTGACATTAAAAAAAGTAATTACTTTTGTGATACTTTGTATGTGGTAAAGGGAGGAACTATAGATCGTGCTAACTACACTTGGGTTAAAGGACGAGGTCAGAAATTAGTTTGCCCCAATTATTTCTACATGGCAGTTTTACGTAAGTCAAGCAAGGACTCTTCCCAGGGAGGCTATGCCGCTATCGGTTTTTGGATGGCACATAAAGGAAATACCGATACACAATATAAAAACTATGCTGTCACCATTGACCGACTGGAAGACCTAACGGGTATCGACTTTTTCTGCAACCTACCCGATGAAATAGAGAAGAAGGTTGAAGCAAACCTCGTGCTCTCGCTTTGGTAAAGACATCATTAAGCAAAAGACATAAAAGATGGCGACCCACATTCGTGTGAATCGCCATCTTATTATATTCGAGCCTAAGCCTTATCACTACTGAACCTATGTTCGAGTAATCTCGAACCTAAGCCCGATTGGCATTGAACCTATATTCAATTAGGCTCGAACCTAGGCCTTATTTCGTAAGGTTACCCAGGATGTCGCGGGTCAGTTCACGAGTGATTGTTCTCGTTGCTGCAGAAGTGGCATTCTTGGCAACGCGACCTGTTGTCGAAGTCTTTGACTTGGTTTTCTTACCTGTAATTGCATCCGAGACCATAGTACCAAGCACAGTTGCCAAAGTTCCCGTGATGGCAGTAACCACAGCCTTCACAATCTTTGAAACCATCCCAGGCTTTTTCTTCTCTGCCTTTGCAGGCTTCTCTTCTTTTCCAGCTGTTTCCTGAGTCTCAGCCTCACGCTCTGCCATCTCTTGCTCCATCTGTTGCAACTGCTCGAAAGCGCTTTCGTTGTCAACTGGAGTATCATACTTGCCATAGATGCGCGACTGGCGAATGATGTCGAGGCGCTGTCCATCGGTGATAGCACCTATCTGGCTTAGGGGGAATAACACCTTGGCACGTTCCACAATATTAGGAGCACCCTTCTCATCGAGGAAACTTACCAAAGCTTCACCCGTTTCCAGATTCATGATAGCCTCATCTGTCTTAAAAGAGGGATTGGTGCGGAATGTATCAGCAGCTGTCTTCACGGCACGCTGGTCCTTCGGCGTATAGGCACGCAAGGCATGCTGCACGCGGTTTCCTAATTGTCCAAGAATGTTCTCGGGGATATCGGTAGGACTTTGAGTAATGAAATAGATACCCACGCCCTTCGAACGAATCAGACGGATAACTTGTTCTATCTTGTCAGTCAGAGCCTTTGAGGTATCCTCGAAGAGCATGTGAGCCTCGTCGAAGAAGAAGATGAGTTTAGGATATTCCAGGTCTCCGACCTCAGGCAACTTCGAATAAAGGTCACTGAGCAACCACAGCAGGAAGGTGGAATACAGTTTGGGTTGCATCATCAGTTTGTCTGCAGCCAGTACGTTCATTACGCCCTTTCCGCCTTCAGTCTGCATCAGGTCGAAAATGTCGAAAGATGGTTCGCCAAAGAACTTCTCACCGCCTTGATTCTCCAACTGCAATAAAGCACGCTGGATAGCACCAACGGAGGCAGAGGAGATGTTGCCATACTTTGTGGTGTACTCTTTGGCATGCTTCGACACGAAGTCGAGCATGGCACGCAAGTCCTTCATATCAGTCAGAATGAGACCTTGCTCGTCGGCTATGCGGAAAGTGATGTTCAGCACGCCGTCCTGCGTTTCATTCAATCCCAACAGACGCGACAACAACAGCGGTCCCATCTGCGAAATAGTGGCACGCATGGGATGACCTTGTTCGCCATACACGTCGAAGAAACGTACGGGACAAGCCTGAAACTCAGGATTCTCTATGCCGAACTCGGGCAGACGCTTCTCTATGAAGCCTGACAGTTTACCCACCTGACTGATACCTGAAAGGTCGCCCTTCATGTCAGCCATGAAACAGGGAACGCCTGCCTGACAGAAACTCTCGGCAATTACCTGCAGGGTAACCGTCTTACCCGTACCTGTGGCACCTGCTACCAAGCCGTGACGGTTGGCCATCTTACCGATTATACTCAGTGGACCATTTGCACAATGGGCTACATATAACCCGCGTTCTTTGTCTAACATAGTATTTTTGTATTAGGAATTAGAAATAACGATACAATATTAGTAATTTTCTGTGGATTAGGCAAATTATTCCTTAACAAAATCCCTTCCCGTCCAACGATAACGTACTGAGACCAAATGTCGCTTGGCTATTTTCTTCTCCTCCTTCGCCAGTTCGTCGACGGCTAATTGCATCGTAAAGACAGGTTCATCGGGACTAACCGAAACGGCAATGAGTCGCAGGTCGTCGATACTTTGTTGTACAAACTTCATCTCATGCGCCACAGAGTCTGGTATCTCGTTAAAGAATTCGACTGTTTCCGCCATTGGCAACTCAAGCCAATGAAGCCTTCTCCACTCGCTATCATAAAACTTCACACTACTGTCCGGAACAGGAGCCTTCACCGTCTGAATAAGGCAAACTATAGCTGTGGAGTCGTCTGTCTCCATGAGTTTCATCTCTATCGTACTCGACTTTGAGGGAGTCAACTTGAGATAGCCCTCGGCAAGCGTATCCAGCAATGCATAATCACCCAGCCGGTTACGCACCTTTGCCTCCATCTTGTTGTTATAGAAGTCCACCATATCACGGCGATTCTTAGATGTAAGCAAGGGGAATATGCTATCCGGCATGGAAGTGAAAACATCGGAAATGCTTTCACTATGGACTGTGGACAATTGTTCATCCAACTCTGCCGCCTGACATGTCCAAGAAAGGGCAATTAAAAGGGATACAATTAACTTCTTCATCTTGATTCTAAACTACTTTGTTCCAATATAAAGGAATATCATACCAAGGAGAACTAACATAAGATCAACGACCTTCGAACGCAGGTTCTTCTCGTGGAAGACTATTGCTCCTATTAGAAAACTCACTACCACACTACTGCGCCGAACCATCGAAACGACACTAATCAATGCACCATCAAGACTAAGGGCATAGAAATATACAAAGTCGGCAGCACTAAGGAAGATGCCGATGAGAGGTATGGACCAATCCCAGTGCAGTGGGGTCGAACGCCGTCGCTGGGGATACCACAACAGCACCACCATTGCGCCCATAATCGCACACTGATAGAAATTGAAATAGCTTTGCACTGTCATGCGGTTAAGTCCCACCCCACCTGCTTCGTGAGGAGCCATCAAATATTTATCATACAACCCGCTTACTGCACCAAGCAATGCTGCCATCACCGTCAATGCAATCCAACGATTATGCTTAAAGTCGATGCCTTCCTTCTTTCCGCTACGACTAAGCATGTAGAAACTTAGTATGGCAAGCAGTACACCGACCCACTGGTACAGGTTGAGTCGTTCGCCAAAGATGAGTAAGGCTCCCAGCAACACCATCACAGGTCTGGTGGCATTAATGGGACCAACCATAGTCAAGGGCAAATGCTTCATGCCAAAGTATCCACAAATCCATGAGGATAGTACAATGATGCTCTTCAATACGATATAGCGCTGCACTTCCCATCCGCCAAAAGGCACTTCTGGGCGTAAGGCGACGGGTAAGAATATGAGAGAACAGAACAGTGTGTTCAGGAACAAGACTGGCAACACAGCATTACCTTGCAACGCCTTTTTCTTAAAGACATCGTAAAAGCCAAGCAGTGTGGCACTGAGAAATGCAAGAAGTAGCCAGTTCATTTAAGTCTCCTCCATGTTATCCCCTCCCTGAGAAGTTGGGTCTGCATAGCTGATATCCACGAGGAACAACCCATGTCCAGGCACACTCTCTCCTGCCGAGCAACGATTCTTCTGTTCGATTACCTGACAAAACTCTTCCGCTGCTATGCGTCCACGACCTACCTCGATGAGAGTCCCCACAATGGCTCTTACCATATTCCGAAGGAAACGATTGGCACTTATGGTAAAACGCCAGCAATCGGGTTCAGTCTGTTCCCATCGCGCCGTCGTTATCTTACATAGGTTTGTCTTCGTGTCAGTGTTTACCTTCGAGAAGCTGGTAAAGTCCTCGAATTCAAGCAATCGACCTGCAGCCTCATTCATCTTGTTAAAGTCGAGAGGGAAGGTAACTTGCCAACTGTAATGGCGCAAGAAGGGCGACTTGCGAGTGTGTATATAATAATGGTAAGTACGCGAAGTTGCCGAGAAACGGGCATGCATGTCATCGGGCACCTGATATACACAACTCACGGCAATGTCTTGTGGCAAGAGCTTATTCAACTTATATACGAGTTGAGCACCATCTATTTCCACAGGACTATCGAAGTGAGCCATCATCATACGGGCATGCACTCCTGCATCTGTGCGGCCTGCGCCAACGACTTCAACATCTTGCCTGAGCAGGGTTGACAAAGCACGTTGCAGCACCTCCTGCACGCTTACCCCATTAGGTTGCACTTGCCACCCATGATAAGCCGTTCCGTCATAACTCAGTTCTATAAAATACCTGCTCATTTACCCAATATTATATTCACGAGGGCTGTCACATCGGCAATGGAGATTTCACCATCACCGTTCACATCAGCCACCTTCGTATCAAAGCCTTCCGTTGTCTTACCCAATATGATGTTCACAAGCATGGTTACATCGGCAATGGATATCTGTTTATCGCCATTCACGTCACCAATGAGGATATGTTCTGGTTCAACGTAGTGTTTCATGGCGATGTTGTCGATATTAATACGATATGTACCACCTACGCCTCCACCATCACATACAAAACGTAGACGAATGATATCCTTCACGTCCATGTCATAAGAATACTGTTTCCAGCTACCCATTGGCATGGATTCAACAAGAGCCGTCCAAGTTTCTCCTTCATCTGTTGAATAGTAAACCGACAGGTTAGCACCAGAAGCTGTGCTTCCATACATACCTGCATAGAACGAGAGCGAATCGCATCCATCTGCATAATCCTCCGTCATTTCTATGTAACCATTACGGATGCGCACACTCTTGGTATCAAACTTATGGTCAGCGTCTAACGAACCCATCAAAGCATCCGACATAGTCCATGTTGCTGCGGTGCAGGCCACATCACCTAAAGCATAAGCACCCTTGCTTCCCGTCTCAAAGTCCTCGAAGAAGTCTTCAATCTCCGAGTCAATTGTATCAACAGGGATGACGATAGGATCGATAATGATTTCAGCATCGGCATAAAATGCACTGTCCATCATCGTACCCCAAATATATTCCGAGAGCGAAGGCAAATCTATAAAAGGGTTACGATTTCCTTGGATGTGATAAACGGCTTCATTACGTTTTATCTCTATACTATCTACAGGGTCTTGTCTTGCCCACTGGAGCATAAGACTATATACATTAGATAGAAGCGTAGGCCATTCGGAACCATCAAGGGTACGGAGACTTTCCTCTCCCCACAAGCTGTTGCCTTCTTCATCCTTAACATCCCAATAGCAAGTGGCCATATAAAAGTATATGCGGGCAAAGTCTCCCTTCCATTCATCTGCAGGTTCCCACACATTAACCGACTCGCCTGGATAGGTAACAGTACTGAGACCACGCTTTGCGCTACCATTGTCAAAACCTGGTGGGTTCTGAGTCACAACACCTATAGGATTATTGCTTTTACTTCGGTTTGCCGAATAGTCGGATGGCAAAAGATTAAACAAGTCGCGAGCAGGAGTCACCTTTAGACTTCCTCCAAACCAACTCTTAGCCCAAACGTGCTCAATGTCAATGCCAGAGATGGAAGCCGTCGTATCTTCGGGATTAAAATAACGTTTCTCGTTACTATATCGGTCATACACTTGATTGTCCACCATACGGTCGGTTTGCCAAAAACCTTGCCATGTATGCCCTGAACCCGAACCATAACTCAACGTTTGCTGGGGTTGCATCATATCATGCAGAGCCCGTTTCAGTTCCACCTTCGTCAGTCCTTCGATGTTTGCATAATAATTCGTTTGTGCCACGAGACTCGTGGCATATAACGCTATCAACAACGAAAGAACTATTCTTCTCATAGGTTCTGTGTATTCCTCCCCTTTTGGAAATTAAGAGAGACTGCTATGCCGCACACATCAATAGGATGATGAGTTGGGCAGTAAGGATGCGAAGGAACATGCTCAAGGGATATACTGTGGAGTAACCCACAGCTGGAGCATCATTGCCTGCTGTCTGCGAGGCATAAGCCAAAGCTGGCGGGTCGGTGGTAGAGCCTGCAATCAGACCCATCAGCGTGAAGTAGTTAACTTTATAACGAAGGCGGGCAATAGTACCCACAATGAGAATGGGTACGACGGTAATGATGACGCCACACCAAACATATTTGAGACCGTCGCCTGCCGCTACCGTTTCCCAGAATGAGGCACCAGCCTTGATGCCCACACTCGCGAGGAAAAGCACGAGACCTATCTCACGCAACATCAAATTAGCACTTGTAGTGGTGTACGCAACAAGCTTTGCACGATAGCCGAAGCGACCTACCAGGATTGCTACGATAAGTGGTCCACCTGCCAAACCCAGTTTCACGGGAGTAGGAATGCCTGGAATAGCGATTGGCATCATACCGAAGATGATACCTACCATAATACCTACAAAGATAGTAGCCAAATTAGGCGCATCGAGACTCTTGACGGAGTTGCCCATCATCGAAGCCACTCGATCGACTGCATCCTCAGGACCAACACAGACAATCTTGTCACCCACCTGCATATGCAGGTTACGGTCGGCATAAAGGTTTGTTCCATTGCGACGGATGCGAGTTACATTCACACCATAGACGCTGCTAAAATGTAACGAACCGAATGTCTTACCGTTCATCTTAGGTTGAGTGACCAGAATCTCACGGCTTACCAAAGGCATATCTTGCTCTTCCCATTTCACCTCCACTGGCTCACCGATGAAGGCCATGATAGCTTCGGCATCTGTCTCGGCACAGACGATGTACATACGATCGTTGTAGTGCATAACGGTATCACGGTTGGGTATCGACACATGGCCATCGTGCAGGAAGCGCGATACCACGAAGTCGCGTCCCAAGAACTGACTCACCTGCAACAGCGTACGACCATCGATGGCGTGGTTCTTCACCTCCAATGTCATCTTATGAGGCTTGGCATGAGGGTTCTCGGCTCGTTCACGCTCTATCTGCTCCTGCTCCTTCTTCAACTTCACGTTACAGATGAAACGGATGGCAACCGTGGCCAGTATGATGCCGACTACGCCAAGGGGATAGGCACAGGCATAACCGTTGGCTATTGGGGGAGCATCAGCACCAAAGACAGTTGAACAAGCCTCGTTGGCGGCACCAAGTCCAGGTGTGTTTGTAATAGCTCCGCAGAGTACGCCTACCATCATTGCCAAGTCATGAGCAGTCTCTCCCTTCAACGGCCCTCCTTTATAGAATACAAGGAAGAAAAGACCTATGGCACAAGCCACATTGAGCAGGATGATGGATACTGCCATCATATTGAGCCTAATACCTGACGAACGCAGGCTCTCGAAAAAGCCCGGACCGACCTGCAAGCCTATGCAATAGACAAAGAGAATGAGACCAAAGTCCTGAATATAAGTAAGAATATTCGTGGTGCCAGTGAAATGCAAGTGGCCTGCCAAAATGCCGGCAAAAAGCACAAAAGTGACACCTAACGAGATACCGAACACCTTTATCTTACCCAAAGCAATGCCGACCGAAATAACCAGAGCATACAACAGCACGATGTGGGCAATAGAGTCGGTGTCCGTAAAAAGATTAATCAACCAATCCATATTCGACGAATTACAAGTTATTTTTCCGCGCACAAAGATAGCACTTTCTTTTTATTCATACAAACTTGCATTTAACAAACTTGCAACAATCATCGAGCTTTGGTCGATATTACATCGATTGGAAGATAATATACCCTTGCCTCATGATAGTATATATCATCAGCTCATGATTGCACAACCTTGAGCCCTTGGTTGTATATATCATCGACGTGTGCTTGTATATATCTCCACCCGATGCTTGGGCAAGCAGGTTCCCTTGCTTCCATTTCTTCCTTACGTTGCACCCGCAAGCTTTCATACAAGCCTGCGGGTGCTGTCGTATCAAGGGGATTGGATATCTCCCACCCTACAACTGAGGGATGGGGAGGGTCCTTAGTCCTCCTTCCCCAATATCACATTCACCAACTTCGTTACGTCGGCAATGGAGACTGAACCGTCTACGTTCACATCATACCTCGAAGGAAGCTCTTTGATTTCCTTGAAGATAGCAGGACTGTCGCCCTGGCCATCCCCCCAACCAGCATCGCGATAAGCCGTCTTCTTCCCGTAAGGAACCCAAAGCACACAGTCGGCATGAATACCAGTAAATGCCCCAGTACCCAAAACATTTTCCGGATTCTCTATCTTCGACACAACAGATTTCAATTGGCTACAATTATAGAAAGCAGATTCAACAATTGTAGTTACACTGCTTGGAATAACAAAAGATTGCAAACGATCCTGATTGTACAATCCATTTATAACCTTTACTCCTTCTGGCAGGTTTGTGTTCTGACAGCCTGCAAGCATTGTATTTGACGCCGTTATTATGACTGCATTGCAACCATTGGGAGAACTATATTTTGTATTTGCTGGGTCAACAACCAGAGATAAAAGACCCTTAAGGTTGGAAAGAGCTTGGTATCCAATAGAGGTTAGATTCTTGGGAATGTAAAGAGTATTCAGCGAAATGCAACCAGCAAAGGCACTCGAACCAATGTTTGTCAAACTCTCTGGCAAGCTTATTTCCTTCATAAAAACACAGTTTCGGAAACCATCGGAACCTATGCTTGTTATTCCATCAGGCAACACAATAGACAAATAACCACAGCCTGAGAATGCGGCTTGTTCTATCGTTGTCACATTCCTAGGAACAATTACTGATGACAATTTATTACAATAAGAGAATGCATGATCCTCAACACTCGTCAAGCCAGTGAAGTACTGGAACTCATCGAACGAGGTTATAGTGGAGTTGTTCCTAAATACAGAAACAAGTGTTCCGCTTCCGTTGTCCTTAAGTAATGTCTCTACTGCCGCAGCCTCATCCATCGAGAGTTCGCCATCGCCGTCAGTATCCCAGTTCCCTACACAGATACGCTTCACCTCGGCATCGGCAAAGTGGATGATTTCACTTGGTTTCTTTGCGAATTCGAATATCCATACGCCATCGGTTGTTGCGGGATCACTAAATGTTGCCGACCAAACCGATTCTGCGTCCTTCGTAAAGCCCGTCAGTTCTTGTCCGTTGAAGAACGCCTTAAACGTGTAGCCATCGGCAAGTGTAACACACGGGCGGCATGCTATCGGGCTTTCATCCGAGATTGATGTGTTTGTCGGTGTATTTGCATCGATCTGATAATCATCGAGAATGCCTTGGGCAGACATCCACTGAATGAGTACAACGTTATCATCTATTTCACCAATTATCGTTGCTCTATGTGTCACGATATTGCTATTCTGATCCTTAAAGCCGATAACCCAGTTCTTGGCTTTCAGGAGTTCACCAGAGATGGGTGTTGTAGTGATGAATCCCTGATTGTTACCATGCCACTCGGGCGTAGTTGAGAAGAGGGAACTAACATCTTGTCCGTCAGCCTTTACTACAAGTTGATTATTTGTCCAGAACTCATTGCCGACTTGTTCCATCACTCCAACGACGAGTTCCATTTGCTGCGCTTTTCCATTTAACTGGACAGAGCCACTCTCATTGACATATTGAGGCTCGAGTTCGGTTCCATTTCCTGTCTTAGGCTTGAAAACTGCCATAGCATTACCAAGCAACATAACATCCATATTCATGGTTGGGTCAGGAGCACTCACAACGATAGACAGCGACTGGTTGACCATACGGAACTCATAATCTGTCTTGTGCCAGCGGTAGGTGACAAACTCTACACCATTCTCGATAGATGGTTCTCCCTCCTGTTCTACTTGTTGCGGAACAAGACTATTGTAAAGACTAAGCTGATAATCAGCAGGAACCTTGATGGAAAGATCGACATAAGTGTTCTCATTCATCGTCACCTTATCCATCTCAAAGATGTTTGTTCCTTCCTTTACTTGATTAGTATATACATTGCCTGCTTCATCGGTATAGTTGAAGGTAACAGTAGACATACCACTGTCATCGGCAAGCAAAACATAGTGGGTCACTTTGTTAGGATCAGGTTCACCGGCATGCCGAACATCAAGCAGGAAGTCCCATACCTCTTGCGTTGTCAGGTCATTCACCTCATACTGCCAATTATGTCCTTCCCAACTGTAAGATGCACCTTCTACGGGCACTCCATTAAGCATAAGGCTTCCCGTTTCATTAGGATTGCCACTGCTTACGGGGAACAGCATCTGTACGATTTTGGTCACAGGCACAGAGTGGAAGACATCTTTTGCCAAAGGCTCGGCGGAGCTGGCAATGGCATTGCCTTCCGAATTCTTATTGTACATATAGACGGAAACATCTTGGTTGACAGAGTTGCTGCGGAAACGCATAGTACGAACTTCTGATACGATGGCATCACCGAACTGAATATCTATGTTACGCTCGAAGGATGTATTATTTACATAATAGCGTTCAAAGTTAAACGAGATAAAACTATAATAGGCATGTGTGTCGTCTATGGCATTGGAAGACACCTCGGTAAGTTCTGTGCCGTTGCAGAACACTCTAACGCTACGATTATTGGGACTTGTGATGCCAAGTTCAAGTGTGGGATAGTAATCCGAGCCATCCCATGCCTGATAAAGGTCTTCGTGAGAAATCTGGATAGTGGATGAGCCCACGGGGATGGTTTCTATATAATCCTGTACTTCACCATCAATCTTCTTATTATACTTCAAAACAACCTCTGCATCCCCATTGCCTCGACAAATGTTAAGCGTCACAAAGTCTGGCTTAGCTGGTGTAATGGTTCCAACACCATCATATCCGCCGTCAACCACTGTGCCAAAGCCCTTACCGCTATAGTATTCTGTGCGTCCTTTAGGAACGACAAGAGTTTGTTGGCTACTGGTTTGCTCCATTGTGGTTACGAAGGTGGTTTCGTTGCGAAGCGTATAAATAACCATGCTAGGATTCGAATTAGTGAAATCCCACATACTAAAGCCACCGAGCGAGGAAGGAATCCACAAAGTATCTACCTGCGCAAGGTATGTGAATGCCCCATTGGGGGCATAGTAATCATCAGTTACATTATTACCGCTAACCTTACGCATGAAAGGCTGACCGCCTGCCACGAATGTTGCCTTGGAAAGGTCGAGATAGCTAACATTGTAGCCAGTGGAGGGAGGTGTACCTGTCGACCAGGTGAAAGGTACGCCACACAAATTGCGTATCTCACGCAGGTCAGTGGAATTAATCTCACCACTAATCACTAAACCACGCAATTGCCTTTTCTGGCTCTCGGAGAAGTTTGCCACCGTCTGAGCAAAGGTACCAGCTTGAGTGCTGTGGAATGCAAGGGACATCCAAGGATATAGACCTGCAACGTCGATATAAGTGTTTTCCTTTACATAAGTGATTGTGTAGGTGCGGAAGCCATCGCCCTGAACATAGAAACTCGTGTCGTCTGTAATATCGCGTCCATTAACCATAACCCGCTCGCGTACGAAACTGCCAAAGCGGTCATAAACTGAGAACGAGAAGTCGGCATACTTCTGCAACAATATATTCTGTTGCAATTGGGTAGTTGTGCTTTCAAGCGTTACCATCGTTTCATTCTCACCCATATAGGTCACTTTCTCCCCCTTCAATGTCAAGGATAATGTCAAATTCCCATTGTTCCACGGATTGACGCTCTTAAAGTCTTTCCAAGGAGACTGAGTGAGAAGTTGGTCGATAAACGCCTGATCGGCATTTACATAGACATCCACGTTTCCGGGAACTGAAGCATAATTGGAAGCAGATCCCGAAAGAGAAGGAATGTTACCTTGGAAGACAATCTTAGTAAGAGGAACGTTAGCAAACTTGCCAGATAGGCCTGTTACCCCTGCACCGAAGGAAATCTCTCGGAGTGTATTACATCCAGTAAAGGAAGTAGCCTCGTCGAAAGAGACATTATCATTGAATGTCATATTCTCCAACTTACTGCATCCTCCGAAATTAGCATTCTTAAACTGAGCTGAACTCTCAAATGTCAGTTCTTCGAGTTTATTATCCGTAAAGGTTGTTGGAAGATATGCCGACCCCACAGTTACCGAACCAGGAATAGTGATTGAAGTCTTTGTTCCCTCAAATGCCATAATGTGACTTCCTGCATATCCCACACCATCTTCATCGAACACGTAATCAATCTTTACTTCATGCACAACATCCTGCCAAACATATATTTTATTATCATCTGGACCTGCGTGAAGAGTGAGATTACTCTGCTGACCATTGAAGAAAACAGTCGGGGTAGACGGCAAGTCACCTCTGAAATACAAATCCTTGAGCGGGCTGGCAAATTCACATTCGTTTAGTGCGACATCACTACTCAATGTCAAAGCCTTAAGATTGTTATTCGTGCTTTGCATCTTGAAGCCCGGAACTCCCAAAGCCACCACACTATAGTAAGCTTGATTCTGCACTGGGGTTATATAGTTTGGAATCGTTATCGACTCATTGTTTCCGCCTATACTGTATACATAAGCACTCCGATTATCCTTATCTAAATAGTAAGTTATATCATTTTCAGTATACGAGTTGTCCGCATTTAACTCCAAGACAATGTCGGCTCCCTTTTCACGCCAAGCCGCTATATTGGGTTCCAAAGCGTTATAAACGTGCGTGGTGTACCACGAATAGCTGAGGACATTGTTTGTTGGGGGAAGAGTTCCTGATGCAAAATAAACATTATGCAGGTAGGGCAAAGAAATCTTGTTTAAGTAAAAACCACCATTCATTAAACGATTAACCCTTAAAGTCCGAAGGTTTTGACTAGAAATATCAACTTCCTCCCACGCATATTGGTAATTCCCCGGACCATCTCCTACAAGCTGGGCAAAAAAGCCCACACCATATACAGGATATCTCTTAGTAACGGTGTAGGTGTAACCATTAACCGTATGCTCTTCATCGAAAGTAATTTCACTAGGAAGCGTGAAGTCCGATATTCCACTTGGAATGGATACTATCGTTACTCCATCAGCCGTAAAATCACGAGTTTGGTACCTACAATACCCAACACCATTAACAATGAAATCGGGTTGGCTATAATAGCTTTGCGCTAACAGCGTTGCGCTGATGCCTCCAAAGCATAACAGGAGCAGGGATAGGAATAAACGAAGTGTCTTCATATTCTTTATGTATTTAGGTTATACTGCGTTTTGTTTTCAGGTTTCAAGGTATTAGGCTTGACTGCATAATAGCCAAAAAACCAAGACTTCAGCACAATAATGCGTTTGAAGTTCCTGGCAATCTCTCTGGTCAATGATTCTTGATTTCATCAGCTAAACATCACCTTTTTCGATGCAAATATACAAATAATGATGAGAAAAGAGGCAATGGAAGACGAAAAAAGACGTAAGTGCATCGCTTTTTAGCTATAGGCAAGGCCGAAACAAGCCTTAGGCCTTATTGCGGAAGACTTAGGCCTTATTGCGGAAGACCTAGGTCTTATTGCGGAACGCCTTAGGTCTTATTTCGGAGCACCTGAGGTCTTAATTCGGAGGACCTTAGGTCTTAATTCGATGAGCCTAAGGTTCAATTTCGATAAGCCTTATTCCTTCGGCAGGAAGATGCAAGGCAGAGGTTCAATGGGATTATAGGTGGTGCGGATGCGCCATTCTGCAGGATAGAGGTTGTTGAGGCGTGTACCCACACTCTTGGCCAATCCCAATGGAACGCCTTGATAGGTGACTGCTACCATACCTCGAGGTGCACTGACATGAAGGGCTTCGCGACGCAAGTAACGAATGGCATCATCATATGAGAGTTCCAATTGGCAGTCGGCATTTGTCAATTGACTCCTATAGTCGGAAACATTCGCAATAACATTGAGCGTCTTTAGTTTTCTCATCACGACTTTATCTGTAAACCCGTCCTCCTCCTTGTCTTCTGCAGGAAGCCTTAAAGCCGCTATATAAAGGCCTTCGCCGCGATCACGTCCAGGAAAGAAGTGACGTTCTTCGAGCAATTGCAAACCATACTCCGACTGAAGCCACTCTACTTGTTCCTCGTCCTCGAAACGATTGAAAGTACAAGTGGAATATACAAGCAAGCCTCCTGCCTTGAGCGTTGGAACAATAGCCCGAAGGATATCACGTTGGCGTTGGACACACTGACGAACATTGTCCATGCTCCACTCCTTAACGGCAACTGGGTCCTTACGAAACATGCCTTCGCCCGAGCAAGGGACATCGGCAAGAACCAAGTCGAACATTGAACAAAAATGGCCGAATTCATCGGGAAAATTCTGCGTAACGACACTTCCGAGGGATCCCCATTTCTGCATGTTCTCAGCAAGCACCTGAGCACGCTTGCGAATAGGTTCGTTGCTGATAAGAATACCGCCTTCAGGCAGATGAGCGGCGAGCAGCGTACTCTTGCCTCCTGGGGCGGCACACAGATCGAGGGCTATAAGGGATTTCTCTTTCGGATCATTGCTCTCATTCAACCATTTCTTCAAGACCTCAGCCAAATACATCGACGAGGCATCTTGCACATAATAGGCTCCGGCATGAAAAAGGGGATCGAAAGTAAAGGCCTTGTGTCCATCGAGGTAATAGGCATCGGGGCACCAAGGCACTGGGTCGGTAAGCTCAGGGTTGAGGGTAAGTTGTGACTTCCAACGGGGATTGAGGCGTACGCTGACGGTAGGCGGTTCCTGCAGGCCCTGAAACAAAGCCTCGGCTTGCTCCTCTCCCAAGTGTAAGCGCATCAAAGATATGAAATCAGAAGGCAAGGAGTTCCCTCTCCCAACCTCCCCAAAAGGAGAGGAACCGTCACTCGTGCTCTTCATATTATTAGCCTTATTCCTTTTGTCCATCTCCCCCTCAGGAAAGGATTGACGATGGTGTCTTCTTTTAGACCGAAACCACTCCTTTAATAGCAGGCCACGGGTCGTAACCTTCAAGGCGGAAATCTTCGTATTGGAAACTAAAGATGTCCTTAACCTCAGGGTTAATCACCATACGAGGCAAAGCACGAGGCTCACGAGTTAGTTGCAAGTGAACTTGGTCGAGATGATTCTGATAGATATGGGTGTCGCCAGTGGTGTGAATGAATTCACCCGGACGAAGGCCACACACCTGAGCCATCATCATACACAAGAGGGCATAGGAGGCAATGTTAAAGGGAACGCCTAAGAAACAGTCGGCACTACGTTGATAGAGTTGCAACGACAGGCGTCCATCGGCCACATAGAACTGGAAAAAAGCATGACAAGGAGGCAAGTTCATGTTGTCGATATCTGCTACATTCCATGCCGAGACGATAATACGACGGGAATTGGGATTATGCTTGATAGCATCCACCGCCTCCTGTATCTGGTCAATGAAACCGCCATTATAGTCTGGCCACGAGCGCCATTGATAACCGTAGATGTGACCCAAGTCTCCTGTCTCGGGATCAGCCCATTCGTTCCAAATGCGTACACCATGCTCTTGCAAATAATGCACGTTGGTATCACCCTGAAGGAACCAAAGCAGTTCATAGATAATGCTCTTGAGGTGCACCTTCTTGGTAGTGAGCAGGGGGAAGCCCTTCTCAAGGTCGAAACGCATCTGATGACCGAAGATGCTGATGGTGCCCGTACCAGTACGGTCACCCTTTACAACACCCTCGTCAAGGATTCGTTGCAAGAGGTCGAGATATTGTTTCATGGTCGGATATAATCTACAAAGCGATAGCGAAAAGCATGCCGTTCATCGGGCTCATGCGCCTCCTCACTATCAACTACCCAATCAGAGTAGTCAGGAAAGAAGGCATCGGCCTCTTTGGGAGTATCATCAATCTCCGTCAAACAAAGGCGATCAGCCAAAGGCAGGGCTTGCCGATAGACACTTGCGCCACCAATGATGTAAACTTCCTCATCGGTTTGACAAGCTGCAAGGGCAGCAGTAAGCGTGGGGAAAGTCTCTGCCCCAGGAAACTGCTGCTGACTTCGTGTCAGCACGATATTCCTACGATTAGGCAACGCACCCTTAGGCAATGACTCGAAAGTGCGACGGCCCATAATAATAGTATGGCCCGTCGTGAGCGCTTTAAAACGTCGCAGGTCGTTGGGAAGCCAATAAAGAAGTTTGTTGTCGAGACCGATAGCACGATTGCGAGCAACGGCAGCAATCACATTTATCATTGCTCAAGATAGATAGGCATCTGGCGATGAATGGGTTCGCTAAATGACACCATTGTTTCGCTGCGCTGAATTCCTATCGGCTGTAGTTTCTCATGAATAACACTCAACAAATGTGCGTTGTCATGAGTATAAATCTTGATGAACATGTCGTAATTGCCCGTCGTAAGGTGGCATTCAACAATCTCAGGAATCTTCATCAACTCGGCAAGCACACGGTCGGAATCAGAAGGATCGCGAAGCAGTATGCCAATAAAAGCACATGTGCCATTACCGACAAGTGCAGGATCGAATAAATATTGGGAACCCTTGATAATACCCAACTGATGCAATTTCTGCATACGCTGGTGAATAGCAGCACCCGAAACTTTACACTTACGCGCTACCTCAAGGAAGGGGACGCGTGCATCACAAGAGATAAGATTTAAAATTTTCTTATCCAATTCATCAATCATAATGGTATAATTTAAAGATTTAGGTCACAAAGATAATAAATAATTACGAATAAAGGGCCAAAAAGTTACAATTATTTGCTCTATACCTATCAATTATGTAATATTTATATAGCATAAGAGGTAACAATCTGTAAGCGAACGCACAAAAAAAGAGCCTGGCACAAGGGTCAGGCTCCTCTTTAATCCTTAAAGAATCTGCTCTTTAGTTACGATGTGTAGATGAATAGTTCACCTTAAGTGCCCAAGAGCGACGCAATACCTCCTTGATGTCGGTGATGTATCCCATTTGGGTCTTTTGGTCAGCCTTGATGGATACTACCTGAGCAGTCTGGTCAGACATTGACTGACGCTCCTGATAGATGAAGTCCATTACCTCGCTGGGCTCGGCATAGCGGTCGTTCAACTGAATACGGGTTGAACTACCAAACTGAGCACGCAACTGGTCGGTGGGAGGACCAACATAGATGAACGAAACAGCAGATTTCTTTTCGAGTTTCTCGAGTTCAGTACCAGCAGGTACTACAAACTTAACCTTCAGCGTAACCTCACGCATGGTGGTTACAATCATGAAGAAGAACAGGATGGTGAAGATCAAGTCAGGCAGAGATGAGGTGTTCATCTCCGGCATTTCGCGACTACTTTTTTTCCATGCCATAATTAGTTCCCTCCATAGTTTTTAGGTTCAGCCTCGGAAATCTTCTGAGGATAATATGTGCGAATTGCAACCTTCTGCTCGTCGCTCAACGCATTGTAAATGCGATGGAACTTTTGCTTAGACAATTCATCACGCAACTCATTGTAGGCAGCCACTAACTCGTTCTGTACCTGGAAGTACATATTGTAGGGCGTGCCACGGTCAGTCTGAACAGAGATAACGTGCTTATCCGTCAAGTTGCACATACCCAACAATGGGATATTGATGGGGTGCTTCTCGGGCAGGATAGGCAAATTGTTCTCATTCTTGATGAACTGCTTTGCACGGGCCTTCAAATCGCGGATATCAACATAACTCGAGGCCGTGCCGTCCTTCACCCACAAGAAACCTTGTGAGTTGATACGAACCTCCATCACATTACGTTCCTTAATCTTCAGCTCTTGCTTTATTTCCTCATCTTCAGGCGGCTGGGGCAGACGACGTGCCAGACCCATGTCCGTGTCCATAGAGGTAGTAATCAAGAAGAAGATAAGCAGGATGAAGGAGATGTCCGCAGTAGAACTGGCGTTCAGGCCTGGTACTTTCCTTTTTTTCTTTGCCATATCTCGCTTGAGTTAATAGTTACTTATTTCTTTGTGAACTTAGTCATCAGTCCCGTTGCAGAGAGCACAACTGCGCATACAGCAACAAAGAACAGGATGTAGATTGACCACATGAAGGCATCTACCACCGTAACCATTGTACCAGAAGTGGTCACACCACTGCTCGTAGTGAATGGCTCCTCGCCCATATTGAACACGAAGCCCAGAACGAAAGCAAGGATAGTAATAATAGCAGTAAACAGAATCACCTTCTTGCCGGGAACGCCCTTGGTAGTCTTCTCGTCGCTACCGCCGGAGTTCTTCGCGCCTCTGATGACACTCCATATCATCAGGACAAACGTCACAAAGCCCATAGCATACTGCAAGAAAAGCAGCATACCGGTCAGTTTGGGAGCAACACGGCCAGCCTCGTCATAATTGTCATGTCCGATGAACATGAAAGCCAGGAAGCAAAGCACGATTATCCCACAAACGGCATAAAGGACGTTGTTTGATATTTTCTCTAATTTCATGATAACTCTCCTTTAATTGAAATTAAGAATGAGTGAATTGTGGTGTGAATTACTTCTGGCACTTGGGTGACTTAACACACATGGTCAGCAGTTCCTGAGCGGACTCTTCCATGTTGGCAGTCAGACCTTCGATGCTACCAAGGATGAAGTTGTAGAACAACTGCAGAATCAGGGCAACAATGATACCGAAGATAGTAGTAATCAGGGCCACCTTCATACCACCAGCCACAACGGTAGGAGAAATATCACCAGCCTTCTCAATCGTATCGAAGGCCATAACCATACCGATCACCGTACCCAAGAATCCCAGAGAAGGAGCGGAAGCGATGAAGAAGGTAATCCAAGAGCAGTGCTCCTCGAGATATGAGCCCTGAATCTCAGCCTCGGTGTTGATGGCGCGCTCGATAGAACCGATGTCATTCTGTTCCTTACTGTTCAAGCATGCAAGAGCCTTACTGGAAACGCGAGCCACGGGACCACGAGTGCCGTTGCACAATTCAATAGCTTCATCAATCTTGTCTTTCTCAACAAGGTCGGCCAGTTCGCCCATGAACTTACGGGTGTTGATCTTAGCCAGAGTCAGGTAGATAACACGCTCGATGCAGAATGCAAGACCCAAAACCAGAGCCAGAGCAACGAGTGACATAAAGCCAGCGTCACCTTCGATGAACTTGGTCTTCAGAACCTTGTGGAGGCTTTCGCTTTCCTCCTCTACTACGGGAGCGGTAGCTTCAACAGCTGCAGTATCAGCAGCGGCGGTGTCTACGGCAGCAGTGTCAACCTGCTCAGCAGCGGCTTCAGCCTCTTCCTGTGCCATCACGTTAGAAGTTGCAGCAAAAGAACAAGCAGCAACCAGTGCAACAATTGCAAATAACTTTTTCATTGTCTTTTTGATTTTAAAGTTAATTATTAATTATTTGTTATACATTTCTTTTCTCTTTGCGGAGAGAGCGAGATTCGAACTCGCGAACCAGTTTTGCCGGTCACACGCTTTCCAGGCGTGCCTCTTCAGCCACTCGAGCATCTCTCCAT
>JAGCVH010000029.1 GCA_017962495.1 Bacteroidaceae bacterium | reverse complement strand
GCAACATTCTCTACGAACTCCGTTCGAGACTTTACCTCGAGTCTGCTCCCGCTCGAGAGACCTCAAACAAGCTTGGTTCTCTCCTCGCTTACCCGCAGACTTGCTATGTGAAAGTTCACCGCACGAACAAGTATTCGAAGGACCACAAACAAGTATACGAAGCGAGGCGAACAAGGATTCATTCGTAAAGAAGAGATATCAAAGAGATAGCGAAAAAAAGATATGAAAGCACTTATTATTGTGAAAATTTGATTAAATTTGCATCGGATAGATTAAAAACAATAACCCAATAGCCCTTCGCTCGGCATTCTGAGTAAAATTGCATAGAGAAACAATTTAAACCCTAGGAACTATGGAAACGACGAAAAACTTTAAGAGTATATTCCTGCTGCTTTTGCTGATGTTTATCGGCATTCAGAACATCGCGGCTGCCATTGTCACCTACACGACGGAAGGCGGTAAGTTCTATGTAAACGGTGTGGAATACCAAGGTTATAAGGCCACCGCCCCTAATGCGTCGGGCGGTATAGAAACCATAGGACATTTTGCCCGTATCACTTCCCTGAAGAATGTCACCACGGCAGAGTGTGTGATACCAAAGAATGTTTCGAACGGTGGTCAAGAATATATTGTAGAAGGCATCTCGGCAACTTTCTATGGTTATGTGAATAACATTATCACAAGCCTCACGTTCTCCGCGGAAGTCGGAGCTGATATTGAAAGATTTTATAAAAATTTTTGGGGTACTACGATATGGTTGTACGATTTGACAGGCGAAGACAGAGGCGTGAATTTCAGCAATCTTAATCTGCCAAAGCTCAAGACACTTAGCCTGCCGAAATTCAGACAGACAGGTACTGTAGACGACTGGAAATTCGATTTCCCCGCACTTACAGATGTGTATGTCACAGATGGTTGCCCCACTCTCTCGGGGGGTATGTTCATTCATGCCAGTCAGATCACCATGCACATACAGCCCCAATATATCAAGGAGAGTATGCAATATGCCGCTGTGTGGAGTGATTTCAAGGCTATCGTGCCTTTCTCCTGGAATTATTCATTGGCGTTTTGGAACTATAGTAAACGCATCGTGAAACTCTATTCGCTTGGCAATAAGGATTATAGCTCCGCTACCCCCCTTCCATCCCCCTCGGTGACTGGGAAGGAATACGGCTACAAGAGTATGGTTGGCAATCTTGGGGAGAACTACCTTTTGACATGCGAGTACGACCCTGAGACAGAGGACGTGCCTACCTTGACACGAAATGACGAACCCATCGACGAAAACGACTTGTTTGAGGTGGAAGAAGGTGTGGTGGGCTATCAGGAAAGCGATCTGCACGAGCATGTTTCGTACAAAGTGAATGCGAATCACAAACAATGCCGAGTGACTTTCAACGGGGGCGAAGGCTACATTGCCGGTACCTACGAAATTAGGCGCGATGGGACGCGTCACTATGGAAACATCTTCAACGGGTTCATCGATTGCGACTACGGATCTGAGGTAAAGCTGACCATGCCTGCAACTCCCTACCTATTGAACAACGACCTGAAGCTGACGCTCTATAACACAGGGACTACGCAGAACATCACACTCCCCACACCTGTGGACGGGAACTATGAAATCGTATTCTCTGTCCCGTCAATCAGTTCAGCGCGTTTCAGCTATGCCTATGTTATCCCACAAGGAGAAGGAGAAAGCATTCCCGACCCCGTGATCACACTGATGCGAATGGGCGAAGGAGAGGTGAAACTCACCAAGTTCTGGGAGTGGGACCATCGGGAAAACGAGTACCGCTACGAGCAGACCATCAACTGCGTCAACCCCATCACCAGCATTGCCATTCCTCTGCCTGAGGATGAAGGATGGGGCTATAGGCTGGAGGTGACCCCACTGAAGGGACAGAAACTGAGAAACCTACTCGTGGGTTATATCATGCCAGCGGATGACGAGGGGTCGGAAAGAATCTACTGGGGCGACTACCTGAGCTGGACTTCATACGACACCACAACAAACACCTACACGTTCACCGTCGATATGGAACAGGGAGGTGGCGATGATTTCGGCATGGAGGACTACAACATCCTGGTGGACATGGGACCGACTGAAACCATCGTCGAGGACGGCTACAAGCAGAGCATCGTCTGCAAGGGCTCGACCCAGAGCAAAGTATGGTTTAGCGGGGAGACTTCCACTGAACTATCGGGCGATTGCGCAGCCACCGTCATCATGGACGACGAGAGCGATTATGACCATTTCGTGACCATCAACTTGGCAAAGGGTGAGAAATTCACCGCCTACCGCGACGGGGAGGATGTCACCAGTCAGTTCGAATACTACGGTGACGCCTACCACTACGAGTTCTTCGATGAATCCTATTTCTACGCATCCGGATGGACCATCTTCTTCGAGAAGGACGCGGACGTCGTCACTGGCTACGACTGGACGGTAGTGGGGCAGGACCTACCGGAAGAGACCAAGCTCACCATCGTCTATGAGGAAGAGGAAGAACAGTATGCTCTGAACTCTGGCGTGAACGATATCCACATCAATGCCACCGGCATGCAGTCGGTGCGCTTCGACCTCCCTCAGGTGAATGGCGCCACTCCGCAGATTTCCTGCGACGGTCAGGATCGCATCTCCGAGCTCACGCTCTCAGGCAACACCTATTCGCTCATCGTGCCAGAAATGCAAGTTACCGACGCCATATGGTTGGTGGGACAGCAAAGCAACCAGATGCAGTGGACTGCGGTGAGAAACGAGAACACAATTGGTGCAGAACTCATCGTCACACGCGGCGCAAAGTCTGACACTCTCACTTGTAACTCGTTAGCCACCTCCGTCTCCATTACTTCCGCCTCCTCAGCCAAACTGCGCGTCCTGACAAAGGTCGGCTCCAACTTCGACGTCTATCTGACTGGATATGGAACAAACAAAATAGCAGTTATATATGCTGTTAAAGAAATTACAGGGTTGGGGCTAAAAGAAAGTAAGGATTTAGTGGATGCAACGGCTAATAAACCTCAATTGCTAAAGACAAATGTCTTACTGTCAGAGGTTATGGACATCCAGCACAGGATTGTGATCGTAGGCGGAACCGTGAGCATCGAACTAAAGGATGCCACCGGCACTATCCCCCTGAAAGTGCTCCGCGACGGTGTCAATGTCACCTCTGAAGGGACGCTCGAAGGCGACTTCCTGTGCTTCACCGTCTCCAGCGATGACCTCACGGGCACTACCTGGGTAATCACCACAGATGAAGCCTATGATCGCTTCGACGTGAACCGCGACGGCACAGTCTCCATTGCCGATGTGACCACGTTAGTGAATAAGATTCTTGGCAAGCCGACGGAGTAATAAGCCTTCGGCTCTCGTCTTTTATGGCTTTACTGTTCTTGTCGGTAAGGCGAAATAACAAATGAAAGGAACCGAGAAACCCATTGGGCTCTCGGTTCCTTTTAACTATTAACTATTAACTATTATCTATTAACTATTAACTCACTAAGCTCTGCCTATTTCATTTGCCGAACTTCTTGTTCTTCTCGATAGTCCACTTGTCGCGCTTCGAGAGTTCACAATTCTTGCCCTTGAACATCTTGGCAGCCTTCTTGTCGCCTTTCAACTGCCAGTCGAGCCAAGCCAGAGCGACAACGCTGAACTCGCCTCCGTGAGGCTGACTGTAAGTGCCTCCGTGACCCACGGGGTAGTTGGTGGCGCAGGCGGGTACGTGCTGGATGAGGTGGAAATCGTCCATACCGTTCTCGTAGGCGATGTCGGTCTTACCGCCAAGGATGTAGATGATGGGGGTGTGAATCTCCTTCAGTTTATCCTTCGGGGGCATTGGCATTCCGCCGACAGCCTGACTGGCGTTCGACGACTTGAAGAGTCCACTGTTGCAGATCATGAGTGTCTTGATGCGGGGGTCGGCACAGTTGTAGAGCGTCTGCAGCCCGCCGCACGACATGCCTGCAACACAGATGTTCTTGACGTCTATCTTGTTGTAATAGGGCGAAGCGGGATTGGCATTCTGGGCGATGATCCAGTCGATGGACTCGATTTGCTGTTCCGAGCGGGACATCGGACCTCTGTACCATTCGTCTGTCATGGGGATGTTGCCCGTAGCCAGCACGATGTAGCCGTGTGAGGCAATCTCGTTGAGGAATTTCACATGTTCGAAAGGCGAGTTGGCGCATGCGCCGTTGCCCCATACCAGAACGGGAAGCGGGTGTTTGGCATCGAACGGAGCGAGGTCCTGTGGCACGAGTATGGTGTGCTCCTTCAGGGTGGGATCTTCCTTCATGATGGCCTTGTACTGACCGGTTCCACCATCTTCGAGGATGCGCGAACGACCAGCGCGGGCAGCATCGAGGAAGCGTACCATCTTCTGCAAGTTCTCTTCGCTGTACATACCCATTCCGTGACCACCCTCAGGCACGTAGGTGGCTTCTGTCTTGACACCTGCTGCCTGCAGCACTTCGAAGAACTTCTTACCTTGGCAGCAAGGAACCACATTGTCCTTCTCGCCGTGGAAAATGATGACGGGAGGGTCGTTCTTGTCCACGTAGGTAGTGGCGCTCAGACTCAGGTATTTATCGGGGTCGGTGGCAAGTTTGGCGTTGAGCAGAACATCCTCAGGACTGTTGTCGCCCATGGTCATGTGTTCGCCACAATCCATAGCTGTGAGGTCGATGGGACCAGACCAGTCGCAAGCCGCATTGACGGCGCTGCTCTCGTTGGTAAACTGTCCCAGAGAACCCTCGAGGTCGATGTCCACCGAACCCACCTTGGTTTGCTTGGTTCCACTCGTGGTGGCTGTGATGGAAGCCAGATGACCGCCGGAGGAGAAACCGCTGGTGGCAATGAACGACGGGTCGAAATGGTATTTCGCAGCCTCGCCTCTGACGAAGCGAACGACGGCACGAATGTCGTGAATCTGTGCCGGCCACTTGGCGTCCATGCTGGAACGGTGGTTGGGGCAAACTACGGCGTAGCCTGCATTGAGCAAAGCCTTAACGATAGTTCCCAGGTCAGCAGCACCCTTGCTGTTGTTGCTAAACCAGGCACTTCCGTAGATGTGGATGACTACGGGATAGGATGCCTTCTCCTGCTTGGGAAGGTAGATGTCGCAGGTGTGAAAGGCTTGGCCGTCGCCTGCATAGTTGACATCCTTCCACTGCTGACTTGTTTCCAAGTTGACTTGCGGCATCTGAAAACCGCCGAATCCGCCTTGTGGCTGAGCCATGCCTGCCAAAGGCAGGAGGGCCATAATAAAGAGCAATGCTTTTCTCATTTTTAATAGTTTTTGTTGGTTTATATCGTCTTTCTGAGTGTAAAGTTACAAAATTAATTCATTATTCACAATTCTTGCTCCATTTTATTGCGACGCTCAGCACTTGCGGTGCTTTCTTCCTTAAGCCAAGCGCATAATTCTTAATTTATTTATTGTACGCACACAATAATACGAAGGGGTGGCGCGTTATTTACAAGGATGAAAAGACTGTTGTGGCTAGTTGTGAGCGTGCTGATGGCTGCGCGAGCCTATGCTCAGTACGATGCGGCGTTCACCAATTATTGGGCGCTGCAATCCTATTTCAACCCCGCTACAAGCGGATTGGACGGACAGCTCAACGTGCAAGGAGCCTACAGCATGCAGATGGCGGGATTCGAAGGTGCCCCATCAACTATGCTTGCTACTGCCGACCTGCCACTCTTCTTCCTGAGTCCCCGACATGGCGCTGGCGTGGGATTCATGAATGACAAGATAGGTCTCTTCTCCAACAAAAAGTTGTACATCCAGTACGCCTATCACCAACCCCTTTGGGGCGGAAGGCTGAGCATCGGGGCGAGAGTGGGATTCTTGAACGAAACATTCGACGGGTCGAAACTCGACGTAAACGACAGCGGAGACCCCGCATTCGCCAGCAGCGAGGTGAACGGAACAGGCGTCGACGTGGACGCAGGCCTGCGATACACTTACAAGAAAGTGTGGTATGTGGGCGCAAGTTCGATGCATCTGACAGGACCAGCCATCAAGTTGGGCGACGACAAGACGCATCAGGTGCAAGTGAGTCGGCTCTATTATCTGACAGGCGGATATAACATCCGTTTTAAGAAACCTGAGTACGCCCTCTACACATCAGCAATCCTGCGTACCGACTTGCAGGCATGGCGAGGCGACGTGACTGCGCGTCTGGCCTACGATGGCGAGAAAATACATCTCTACGGAGGTGTCTCCTACAGCCCGACGATAAGCGTCGCAGTCTTGGTGGGAACCACGTTCCACGGCATCAACATAGGCTACTCCTATGAATTGTACACGCAAGGCATCGGTGCCTTGAACGGAACGCACGAACTGGTGCTGGGATACCAAACCGACCTGAACCTCTTTAAGAAAGGTAAGAACCTACATAAAAGTGTGAGATTATTATAAAATAGAAATATGAAGCAGAAAACGATATTGATGTTGTTGGCAGTTGTGGCCCTGAGTTGGGCTATGACGGCCTGCATGGGTTCCAGTTCTTCGGCCAACGCAATGGGTGGCGAAGTTACGGGCGTGAAAGGTAGCGCTTTCTCTGAGCCTACTCCCTTCGGCATGGTTCCTGTGCGCAAAGGTTCACTCCTGATTGGAATGGAAGAAAGCGACACTTTGTGGGGCTCCGAGTTCCCCAAGCGCGACATTTCAGTCGATGGTTTCTGGATGGACGAAACTGAAGTTTCCAATGCCAAGTATCGCCAGTTTGTCAACTGGGTTCGCGATAGCATTATTCGTGAGCGTCTGGCCGATCCTGCCTATGGTGGCGACGAGACCTACAAGATCGAGGAGGACAAAGATGGCAACCCCATCACTCCCTACCTCAACTGGAACAAGGCTATCCCCTGGAAGAAGGCAAACGAAGACGAGCAGCGTGCCATTGAGAGCGTGTACGTCTTTCATCCCATCGACGGCACTAAGATGCTGGATGCCAGTCAGATGAACTACCGTTATGAAATCTATGACTATGCCGCTGCCGCCCAGCGTAAGTATCGCCTCAATCCTGAAGAACGCGACCTGAACACCGATGCTTCACACGATGCCATCCGTAATCAGGCTGTTATGATCAGTAAGGATACGGCGTGGATCGACGACGACGGCAAGATTGTTCGTCAGACGATTACTCGTCCGTTGACCGGTCCTTGGGACTTCCTCAACACTTACATTGTGAACATCTTCCCAGACACCACTTGCTGGGTCAACGACTTCCAGAACGCCGACAACGAGCGTTATATGAAACTCTATTTCAACAACCCAGCCTATGACGAATACCCCGTTGTGGGTGTGACTTGGGAACAGGCTAATGCCTTCTGCATGTGGCGCACCAACTTCCTGCTGAAGGGAATCGGCGGTCAGGCTAAGTACATCCAACGCTATCGTCTGCCTTCTGAAATCGAATGGGAGTATGCAGCACGTGGCAAGGAAGGCAATCCCTTCCCCTGGGAGAGTGGCGATGTCAAGAGCGACAAGAATTGCTTCTATGCCAACTTCAAGCCCGATCGAGGCAATTACACGGAGGACGGAAGTCTGATTACTTCCAAGTGTGGCGCTTTCAGCTCCAACTCCAACGGCCTTTATGACATGGCTGGAAATGTTGCCGAATGGACAAGTACGGTTTACACCGAGGCTGGTGTGGAGAGCATGAGCGACATGAACCCCGAACTGAAGTACAATGCCGCGAAGGAAGACCCCTATCGCCTGAAGAAGAAGAGCGTGCGCGGTGGTTCGTGGAAAGACCCCGAAAGCATGATTCGTTCGGCTTGGCGTACCTATGAGTATCAGAACCAACCGCGTTCGTACATCGGTTTCCGTTGCGTTCGTTCTATGGTGACTGACAACTCTAAACAGCCCAAGCCATCGAAGGCTACAACTAAGTCTAAGACCAAGAAATAAAAAAGAATACACAATATCATGGCAAAGAAACTCAATCTGATAGAAATCATCCAGAAATGGATGGATACAATGGCTGGCCAAACCTTCATGAACTATGCCTATTCATGGGGTGCTGCCGTCGTTATCTTGGGTACATTGTTTAAACTGACCCACCTTCCAGGCGCCAACCTGATGCTGTTCATCGGTATGGGAACTGAGGTGTTTGTGTTCATCGTTGCAGGTTTCGAGCGTGTGACGGAGAAGGTTCCTGAGATTTCAGGCACTGGTGCTTCTCTCTCGAGCGAGACGGTCGAGGAATTGGCTGCTGTTGCTTCTGCTGCTGCACAGAATGGCGGTGGTGGCGGTGTCATCCTCGGTGGCGGCGGTCCTGCCGTTGTCGGCGGTGGCGGTGCGGCTGTTGTCGGTGAAGGCGGAGCTCCTGTCGTTGGTGGCGGAGGAGGCACAGTTGTCATTGGTGGCGGTGGTGCTCCCGCAGGCGGAACTATAGTCATTGGTGGCGGTGGCGCTCCTGCCGAGGGTGCCGAAGTCGGCGAGGGTTCGCCCGTCGTTGTTGGCGGAGGCGGTGCTCCAGTCATCCTTGGTGGTGGCGGAGTCATTGGCGGTGGCGTCGTTGGTGGCGGTGCAGGCATTACTGAAGCCGCACAGATTCAGGCTACCGATCCTGCAACCGTAGAGGAAGCCGTGAAGAACTATGCCGAGCAACTGACCGAACTCACAGAAGTGCTGGGTCGCGTGAAGAAGCAAGCCGAACGCATGTCTACCGATAGCGAGGAGATGGAGAACCTCAACCGCACACTTACGGGCATTGCCACTGTCTACGAATTGCAGTTGCGCAACATCAGCAAGCAAGTTAGCACCATCGAGCAAATCGATGAGCAGACGCGTCGTATGGCACAGCAAATAGAGGAACTGAACAATGTCTATGCCCGCATGATCAAGGCTCTCACAGTCAACGTGGTAGGTCCCATCACTCCTCAACAGCAGGAAGAAGAAAAGTAATTACGACATATCTATTGCCCATTATTATAGTCCATTAGAAAAAAGATGGCTCAGATAAAAAAGAAAAAGATAACCCCTCGTCAGAAGATGATCAATCTGATGTACGTTGTGCTGATGGCCATGTTGGCCCTCAACGTCAGCAGTGACGTATTGAAAGGTTTCACAATCGTCTCCGACGGTATTGAACTGGCAACGCAAAACGCCATTCAGACCAACGAGGGCATCTATAAGAATTTTGCCGAACAGATGAAGGCTAATCCCACGAAGGTAAAGCAGTGGTACGATAAAGCCCAGTATGTTCGACAAATGAGTGACTCGCTCTATAATCTGGCCGAGGAACTGAAGATTGCCATCGTGAAGAAGAGCGACGGCAAGGACGGCGATGTCCATAATATTCGCAATCAGGAAGACTTGGAGGCTTCTTCCAATGTCATGCTCGCACCCAACAAGGGTCGTGGCAAGGAACTCTACGATGCCGTCAACAGTTATCGCGAACGCATTACCAAGATGGTGACCGACCAAGGACAGCGCAAAATCATCGAGAGTAACCTGAATACCGAGGTTCCCGCCAAGGGTAAAGCTGAAGGCAAAAACTGGCAGGAATACATGTTCGAGAGCATGCCCACATCTGCCGCTGTTACCCTTCTCACAAAGTTGCAAAACGATGTCCGCCATGCTGAAGGCGAAGTCTTGCATGGACTGGTAAGCAACATCGACGTGAAGGATATTCGTGTCAACGAGGTCAATGCCTACGTTGTTCCCAATGCCCAGACCATCGTTCAGGGTGGTCGCTTCTCGGCACAGATCTTCATGGCAGCAGTGGACACTACCAATCGTCCTACCATCTTTGTCGGCGGTCGTGAAATCAAGAGCGATCATGGTGTCTATGAGACCATTTGCAACTCCACTGGCGACTTCACACTGACAGGTTGGATTGAGACCTTAAATGGTAGTGGTGAAAAGGTTCGCCGCGACTTCCAGCAGAAGTACACCGTAATTCCTCCTTCGGCCACTGTTAGTGCCGACATCATGAATGTGCTCTATGCGGGTTACGATAATCCCATGAGCGTCAGTGTACCTGGTATTCCCAGCAGTCGTCTGCAAGTGAGCATGTCGGGTGGTTCGTTTACACAGAAGGGCGATGGCAAGTATATTGCTCGTCCGACGAATGTGGGAGGCGAGGCTGTAGTTACCGTTGCCGCACAGACGGAAGGACGCGTGCAGGAAATGGGTAAGTTCACTTTCCGTGTTCGTAAGTTGCCCGACCCGACGGCATACATCCCCATTGGCGATGACCATCTGTTGGGTGGCAAGATTTCGAAGCAAAATCTCATGAATATGACCAACTTGGGTGCTGCCATCGACGACGGTTTGCTGAACATCCCATTCTCTGTGAAGGGCTTCGAAATGGTCTTCTACGACAATATGGGTAATGCCGTTCCTGAGATTGCCCAATCGTCAGCATTCACAGACCGACAGAAGAATATGCTCCGCCAGTTGAGTCGTGGCAAGCGTTTCTACATCACTCGTGTCCGTGCTGTGGGTCCTGATGGTATCGAACGTACGTTGAACAGTGTGATGGAAGTCATTGTGAACTGATCCTTGAGAATTAGAGAATAAGATAAAAGACAAAAATGAGATAAAAGATAAAAGTTATGAAGCGCATTGCATTTTTAATTTTTAGTATATCATTTTTTATTTCGACGCAGTCGTTTGCTCAGCCAGCGCGCAGCAGAGTTACCTCGAGCAATGCTGCTGCCCAGCAAGGAAAATCGACTACTCAGCAGAACGATCGTGCTTCGCTCATGTTTCCCACTGAAGCCGAGATGCCTGAGGATGTAGTATGGCGTCGTGATATCTATCGTCAGCTCGACCTGATGGCCGATAAGAACGCCCCGCTCTACTATCCGGTGGAACCTACTGATCGTCAGGTGAACCTTTTCACCTATTTGTTCCGCCTGTTCCTGAGCAAGCGCGTGACTGCCTATAAATACAATCTGGATGGAAGTGAGTCGTTTGCCGAAAAGGACAAAATAACCGATGTAAAGGAAGTGTTGGATCGCTGTTATATTTACTATGAGGAAGACAACGGTAAGTACACTGTTGCCGACACAGATATTCCCTCTGCCAACATTACACGTTACTATATTAAGGAGAGTAGTTTCTTCGACCAGCGCACAGGTACTTATCATGCCAAGGTTACCGCCCTTTGTCCTATCCTGATTGAGGAAGGCGAACCCACCAAGCCTCTCTTCTGGATGAAGTACGACGACATTGCTCCCTACCTGAGCCGTTTGCCTATCATGTCATCGAACCTCAACAATGTCACCAATATGACAGCCGACGACTACTTCACCATGAACCGCTATGACGGCAAGATATACAAGACCGCCAACATGCAAGGCAAGGTGCTGGCTAACGAGCCCGACACTGTAAAGGTGAAGAAGGAACAGGAGAAGATCGAGCGCCAGCTTGTCGAGTTCGAGGAGAACATCTGGCACCAGCGTGAGCTTGCCGACAGCCTTGACAGCGTGGCAGTTGAACAGCCTAAGGCCAAGTCAACGAAGCGTCGTCCAACCTCTACGACGAAGGAAAAGGCTGTAAGTCAGGGTTCCACCAACCGCCGTTCTTCTGCTGCTACCGAGAAGAAAGAGAAGGGCAGTCGCGCTTCTTCTGCTCCTACCGTTAGTGCAAGGCGTCAGAGGAGGTAAAGCACCTTTCGATCTCCCCAGGGAGAGAGACATCTTAAAGGAGAGTAATGAAAAGATTAATAGTGATATTATTGATTGGAATGTTGAGGTTTAACGGCTTCAGCATTCCTTTCTTGCGTCATAGCTCATTGTCCATTCTCCATTGTCCATTTTCCATTGAAAGCCTTTCTGCCCAAACTCCAGTCCCTCTGCCAGTTGTCAAAGAGGCTCTAAACAAGAACAAGGACAAACCTTGGCAATGGGGCGTTGAGGGTGGTCTCGACCTGAGTCATTTCTCTGCATCACGCGAAATGATTTCACGCGAAAATCGTACGGGATGGTTTGTCGGACTGAAGATAAAGTCGCGCATCCCCTTGCCCAATCTGGGTCTCGACGTCGCCCTTCTCTACAATCAGAACGAACTGGCTTACGAGCAACAGGAACAGTTGCGCGAGAAGAAGATGCACATGTTCGTCGTCCCCTTTAACCTGCGTTATAATTGGAAGATAGATTCCAATTTCATTCTATATCTGGCCACAGGACCTCAGTGGAATTGGTTGGTCGACCGTGAACGTATTGGTGATGTTGGTAAGTTCGAGCATTCCTTCTTCGATTGGAACATCGGTGCAGGACTCGATCTCTTGCGTCACGTTCAGTTCAGTTTCAACTACAACATTCCTCTTGGGCGTATGGGCGAGATCAACGAGGTTAATTTGGAGGGTCAGACATGGAACGTCCGCTTCGCCTATTTCTTTTAGCCGATGTAATCCTGCCACTTCCCCTGGCTGATACCTACACCTATCGCCTTCCCGAGTCGATGCGTGGCAGGGTTGAGGCAGGCTGTAGGCTCATTGTTCCTTTTGGCTCCAAGAAGATTTATTCCGCCATCGTCCTTCGTGTTTACGAAGGATCATACAGCGATGAGAAACAACTCAAGGACGCCATCGATCTGCTCGACGACGCTCCCATCCTCCTTCCTTCACAACTTTGGCTTTGGCAGTGGATAGCCGACTATTACCTTTGCAATCTGGGTGAGGTCTACAAGGCAGCATTGCCCAGTGGCCTGAAGTTGGAGAGCGAGAGCGTGGTTGTCTTTAATCCAGATTACAATGACGACGACCGTCTTACAAAGGCGGAACAGCATGTGCTTGACTTGATGGAATGTCTGCGCAAGCAGAAAGTCCTCGACTTGCAAAAGGTTGTCGAGGTCAAGAACGTCCTGCCCATTGTCAAAAACCTGTTGGAGAAAGGTGCTCTGTCGATGCATGAGGAGTTGCGTCAGAACTATCGTCCACGCACTGTCAACTGCGTGCGTCTCACGGAAACCTTTTTCAGTCAGGACTGTCTCAACGACCTCTTCGACCAACTGAAGCGAGCCCAGCGTCAGTCCGACCTCCTGCTTCGCTATCTCGACCTCTCGAAGGCCGCTGCTGCACTCACGCTTCGCAATCGTTCCTTGCTTGTAGAGGTAGAGAAACAGACACTGATGGAAGGTCAGTCCGAAGCAGCCTTCCGTGGTCTCAAGGAGCGCGGTGTGCTCGAGGTGTATGAGAAGGAAGTGTCGAGGATTGCCTCCACCGCTAATGGTGAAAGTCATAATACACTTTCTCTTCTGGAAGGGAAAGCCATCTCCCTCTCTGCTGCCCAGCAAACGGCTTATGACGAGATTAATGCATCATTCCGCGAACACGACACCTGTCTGCTGCACGGCATCACCAGCAGTGGCAAGACAGAAATCTACATCCGTCTCATTCAGGAGCAGATAGCCCAAGGCCGTCAGGTGCTATACATGTTGCCTGAGATTGTGCTTACAGCTCAACTCGTCGAACGCTTGCGTCGTGTTTTTGGTGACCGTCTGGGGGTTTATCATTCGAAATATCCCGATGCCGAACGTGTGGAAGTCTGGAAGCGACAGCTTTCCTCACAGCCCTATGACATCATTGTCGGTGTGCGTTCGTCCGTCTTTCTGCCTTTCCAGCGCTTGGGACTTGTCATCGTCGATGAAGAGCATGAGAACTCTTTCAAGCAGCAAGACCCTGCCCCGCGCTATCATGCCCGCAATGTGGCACTTGTTATGGCCCACCATTTAGGTGCAAAAACTCTCCTCGGAACGGCAACACCCAGTCTCGAATCCTATCACAATGCTCAGTCAGGCAAGTATGGTCTTGTCACTCTTTCCGAGCGTTACGGACAGGTGCTGCTGCCTCGCATCCAGGTCGTAGATATCCGTCAGCAACGCCATCGAAAGGAGATGAAAGGTGCTTTTTCCACACCTCTGCTTCAAGCCATGCGCGAGGCTCTCGACCATCGTCAACAAGTCATCCTCTTTCAGAATCGGCGTGGCTATGCTCCACAAGTCGAGTGCCAGACGTGTGGATGGACTCCGCGTTGCACCCATTGCGACGTCTCGCTCACCCAGCATCACGGATCTCGCCAGATGGTTTGTCACTATTGTGGTTCCACATATTCCATACCGCAGCGCTGTCCGCAGTGTGAGGGTCATGAACTCCTGCCCGTAGGCTATGGTACGGAACGTATTGAGGAAGAGCTACAGCGACATTTTCCTCAAGCTCGTGTGGGGCGTATGGACCTTGATACCACTCGCAGTAGAATGGCTTACGAACGCTTGCTTGCCGATTTCGGGCGTGGTAATATCGACATCCTTGTCGGGACACAAATGGTGACCAAAGGACTCGATTTCGACCATGTCAGTGTGGTGGGCATCCTCAATGCCGATGCTTTGCTCAACCAGCCCGACTTCCGCAGTTACGAACGAGCCTTCCAACTTATGTCGCAGGTAGCCGGACGTGCTGGTCGTCGCCGTCAGCAGGGACTTGTCATCATGCAGACGCGCTCTCCCGAGTTGCCTCTCATCAGTCAGGTTGTCTCCAACGACTATCCTGCTTTCTATCAGTCGCAGGTCGAGGAGCGTCAGGCCTTCCGCTATCCCCCCTTCTCGCGTCTCATATATGTCCATTTGCGACATCGCGACCATCCCACCGTAGCCCGTCTCGCTGCGGATATGGCCACTCTTCTTCGCCAGCAGTTCGGCACTCGAGTGCTTGGTCCCGACACCCCTGCCATCAGTCGTGTCTCTCAGTTGTGGCGTCGCCAGATCATCCTCAAGATCGAGACCTCTGCCAGCATGTCCGACGCTCGTCGTCGCCTGCGTCAGATTCAGCACCACCTGCTTTCCCAGCCCCAGTATCGCTCTGCCCAACTCTTCTTCGACGTTGATCCGATGTAAACTGTTACCCCCCAAAAGAAGTGAAAGGGATTAAATAAGGCATCGCACTTGATTTCTGGCAGTAAGATTTTGAGGTTCAATAGTTTTTTCATAATTTTATCGTGCCAAACCATAAATATTGCAAGAATGAAACTGAAAAGATTTTATTTGCTATTGACAGTGAGCCTCTTCGCTGTGCTGAACCTCGCCGCATGGGAACGCGAGACGATATGGCCGAAGGGGAAGATGCCCGACGCACAGGGACATCAGATTGCCGCCATGACCGACGAGGCGGGGCAGAAGGACTTCAAAGCCGACAAGCACCGCGTGGCTTATCTGGAATGGTTCGACGCACCTGCTACGGACGTGAAGGGATGCATGATACTCATCTCGGGCGGCAGTTATGAGGTGTGCTGCGACGTGGGACTCATCAAGATGTGGCGCGAACGCTTCACGCAATTAGGTTTCCAGTGCGTCAACTTCGTCTATCGCACACCGCGACCCGTTGTGCTTCCCATATACCAGACGGCATGGGAAGACGGACAGCGAGCCGTGCGCATGGTGCGCAGTGAAGCCAAGAAACGTGGCTTCGACCCTGAGAAGATAGGTGTCATAGGCATGTCGGCAGGTTCGCATCTGGCTATGTTGCTGGCCGCTAACTCGCAGACTCCCGCCTACGCACCCATCGACAAGTTAGACGAAGTACCCTGCCACATCAACTGGGCCGTCCTGAATGCACCTGCCTACACCACAAACGACAGTGAGACAGGTACGCCTTCCACGCGTCAGGGCTATGGGGTGGACGTCAGTCTGTCCAGCCTTTTCAAGTTCGATGAAAAGACGTGTCCCGTCAGCATCCATCACGGTGGGCTCGACCCCTATTCGCCCAATGGTTCTACACTCATCTACCGCGAGTTGCGCAAGCGTAAGATTCCCGCCGAATTGCACCTGTATCCCGGCAAGGGACATGGAGCATTCGGACTGGATCGTGCAGTGGAGTTCATGCGGCAGATGGGTTACATGGGTCCGCTGGAGCGTGCCGTGCCTCTGATGAGCCGTTTCACCAGCGACGACGCACGCAGGGAAGTGGTAAGGGAAGACGTGTGGCCCGAAGGCAAGATGCCCGACGCACAGGAAAAGCAGGACAAGCCCTATCTGGAGTGGCATTTCCCCAAGGAACTGAAGACAAAAGCCATACAAATCATCTACTCTGGCGGGTCATATATGGGTAACGGCCCCGACGGCTTCGAGGTGGCACCCGCACGCCGCTACCTCAACGAACGAGGCATGACAGTAGTCACCATGAAATACCGCACGCCGCGACCCGAAGGACTTGCCAAGCACACCACTGCGTGGCAAGACCTGCAGCGAGCCATACGCATCGTGCGCAGCAAGGCCGCGAGCCTGGGTCTCGACCCCGACCGGATAGGCATCATGGGCAGTTCGGCAGGCGGGCACCTGACACTGATGGGCGTAACCTCGTCGATGCATCAGTCGTACCTGCCCATCGACGCCATCGACCGCCTCCCCTGCAACGTGCAGTGGGGCATCGGCATCTATCCAGCCTACGTGCTGACCGACGGAGCGGACGGTGAAAACACCCATGGCGGGAACGGCGATGATGACGCGCTGGTGCCCGACTTCAGTTTCGACCTCAGGACCGCGCCCGTGCTCTTCATTCATGGCGATGCCGACGGCTATGCCGCCATGGGCTCGGTGAAGGTGTGGGAGAGGATGCGCAGCATGGGCGTGCAGAGCGAACTCCACACGCTGGCCACCCGCCAGCACGGCTTCCACGCCATGGCAGCCCCCGGGACGGGCAGTTACACCTGGATTGACCGCATCGGCGAATTTTTGCAGGATTTCATCAAATAAATGTATAAGAAAAGAAGATAAAGGTTCGAGGCGACTCGAACCTTTATCTTATGTCCAACGAACATAGGCTTGACGCCCATCACCCCGCCGGAGCACGGGCCGTCAGCTTCGCTTTTGAGCCTGCGTCTCAAGTGAAGGATACTGCACACGCGTGTGGTAGATGGTCATGAGTTTCTCCGTGAGCACCTGCTTGGTGGTGGCAATGTCCTGGAAGGTAATGGGGCAGTGGTTGAAGTAGCCTTCCTGCACCTGGCTGTCGATGATGCGATGGACCAGTGTGGAGATGTTCTCCTCGGTGTACTCGGGTATGCTGCGGCTGGCGGCTTCCACGGAGTCGCACATCATGAGGATGGCTTGCTCGATGGTGGAAGGATTGGGGCCAGGGTAGGTGAAAAAGTTCTCATCGACTTGCAGCAGGGGGTTCTCCTGCTTGTATTTGATGTAGAAGTATTTGGCTTTGCTCTGTCCGTGGTGGGTGGCGATGAACTGTCGGATGACTTCGGGCAACTTGTATTTCTCGGCCAGCTCGAGCCCCTTCCTGACGTGGCTGATGATGATTTGTGCGCTCTTGGTGTAGGAGAGATTGTCGTGAGGGTTGACACCGCTCTGGTTTTCGGTATAGAAGACTGGTGCGTCCAGCTTTCCAATGTCGTGGTAGAGTGCTCCGGTGCGCACAAGCTGGCTCTTGGCGCCCAGGGTGACGGCTACTTCTGCCGCGAGGTTGGCCACCTGCATGGAATGCTGGAACGTGCCTGGTGCCTCCTCGGAAAGGCGGCGCAAGACTTCGTTGTTGGTGTTGGAGAGTTCGACAAGGGTGACGCTTGAGGTGAAGCGGAACAGGCGTTCGAAGGGGAACAGGAGCAGGTAGGAGATGAGCAGCAGGAAGCCGTTCATGATGATGAAGATGTAGGTGTCGACATCGTATTTCTCCTGTCCCGTGAAGACGCTCATTCGCACGAGCTCGAAGCAGAGATGGACGCAGAGCGAGGCTAGGGTGACGAGCATCACGGCCGTGAACAGTTCGCTGCGTTGCGAGAGCTGCCTCAGGCTGTAGATGGCTACAAGTCCTGCCACCAGTTGCACGACGATGAACTCGAAGGGCGAGGCTATGGCAATGGCTGAGAGCAGTATGCTGATGACGTGGGTGATGAAGGCCGATCGCGAGTCGAGGAAGACGCGGATGAAGATGGGCAGGATGCAGTAGGGTATGATGTAGACAGAGAGCAGGCTGTGCTTGACAATGGCATAGGTGATGAGCGGGAAGACGAGTGTGAGCAGGGTGATGAGCAGCACGGTGCGCGTGCGCTGCAGATAGTCGCTTCGGAACTGGTTGTAGAAGACCAATAGGCAACAGAGTAGAATGGTGACGTAGATGATCTGTCCGCCCACCTGACTGAAGCGTTCCGTTGCCGAACGCTTGCGGCCTTCCTGATAGTTCTGCCACGAACGGAGGATGTTGTAGCTCTGGTCGTCGACGATATCGCCTTGGTCAATCACCTTCTGTCCCGCAATGACTTGCCCAGAATAGCGCACAAGTTGCTTCTGAAGGTTCTCGAGTTGCGACTGCGAGCGTTCCTTGTCGTAACTGAGATTGGGTTCGAGGTAGTGGCTGAGGTTGCATCGTTGCAGGAGACTGCGCTGGAAACGCGCTGAATCGGCTTCGTGCATAAGGAATTCGTAGGCCGACTTGGGTGTGAACAACTCGTTGAGGGCGAGGGTGGTCCCCATGTTCTGGATGGAAACGACCACTCCCTGAGTCTTCTCTGCCACCAGACGCTCGTAGTCGGTGGCTTGCAAAATGCCTCGGTTGTATATCTCCTTCAGTTTCCCCGAAATGTGGTTGCGATAGTAGGCGGGGACACTATTGCGAAGGTCGTTGTCGAAGGTCTGCTGGAAGTTCGTGATCTGCTGGTCAGCCAAGTCGGCATCCATCTCGTAGATGGGACGATAGAGGGCAAGCAAACTGTCTTCCTCGTGTTTCAGCAGTTCCTCAGACTTCAGTATGGGGAAGTTCTCACGGGCAATGAATGTCCCGTAGTTCCAGGGGCGTCCCTTCTTGATGTCGAGTTTCACCTGACTGCCTCGAGGCATGAAGAAAACGAGAATGGCAATTCCCAGAAGGATGACCAACATGCGGTTGAAGAAACCGCGGTATGTAATCTTATTGTAATGATTGAAACGGCTCATCGTGGTATAGTTTTGCACAAAAGTACGAATTAATTCACAATTCACAATTCTTAATTCATAATTATTTAGTATTTTTGCACATTAAACACGCAAAAGCAGACAATGGAAGACAGAAAAGTTAGGGTGAGATTTGCCCCAAGTCCTACGGGACCGTTACATATTGGCGGAGTTCGTACGGCTTTATATAATTACCTTTTTGCCCGCCAGCATGGGGGAGACATGATATTCCGCATCGAGGACACGGACTCCACTCGTTTCGTACCGGGTGCCGAGGAGTATATCATCGAGGCCTTTCAGTGGTTGGGCATCAAGTTCGACGAGGGCGTGAGTTATGGAGGCCTGCATGGTCCTTACAGGCAGAGCGAACGCAGGGATATATATAAGAGGTATGTTCAGCAATTGCTTGACAGTGGCAAGGCTTACATCGCTTTTGACACTCCTGAAGAATTGGACGCAAAACGCAAGGAAGTGGATAATTTCCAATACGACGCTTCCACACGAAACTCGATGCGCAATTCCCTGACACTCCCAAGCGAGGAAGTAAGACGTCTGATTGACGAAGGCAACCAATATGTGGTTCGGTTCAAGATAGAACCAGGCGAGGACGTGCATGTCGATGACCTCATCCGTGGCGATGTGGTGATTAACAGTAGCATCCTTGACGACAAGGTGCTCTTTAAGAGTGCCGACCAGTTGCCAACTTACCATTTGGCCAACATTGTCGATGACCATTTGATGGAGGTGACCCACGTCATTCGTGGTGAAGAGTGGTTGCCCAGCGCTCCGCTTCATGTACTCCTTTATCGTGCTTTCGGTTGGGAGGATACGATGCCTCGTTTCGCCCATTTGCCTTTGTTGCTGAAGCCTGTCGGAAACGGCAAGCTGAGTAAGCGCGATGGCGACAAGCTGGGTTTCCCCGTGTTCCCGCTCGAATGGCACGATCCCAAGACGGGTGAAGTGAGCAGTGGCTATCGCGAACGTGGCTATTTGCCACAGGCCGTCTGCAACTTCTTGGCTTTGTTAGGGTGGAACCCCGGCAACGACCAAGAGTTGATGACGATGGACGAAATGATTCGCCTGTTCGACCTTTCAAAGTGCTCGAAGAACGGGGCCAAGTTCGACTATGTCAAAGCCGCCTGGTTCAACCATCAGTACCTCTTGCAACTTCCCGATGAGGCTTGGACACCTGAGTTTGACAAAATCCTTCGTGCAGAAGGTATCGAATCGACTCCAGAGAAGGAGGCCGAGGTGGTAAGGATGATGAAACTGAAGGTTATCGAATACGTCGATGGCGAGGGCAACAAGAAGAAACGCAATGTGAGTTTCGTGAGTGACTTGTGGCCTTTGTGCAAGTTCTTCTTCGTGGCACCTACGGCATTTGACAGAGAGGATAAGTTCATCCGTAAGAATTGGAAAAGTGGTGTAAACCGAATGCAGAGCGGAACAAGTTCCAACCCTGCTGAGGTGCAACCCACCTTGGGCGAAGCCAAGGAAACTACTGCCGACGAGATGCGTCAGTTTGCAAAAGTGCTCGAATCCATCGATGATTTTTCTGTCGAAGGGCAGAAGGCAGTCATAGACCCTTGGACGGAAGAGAGTGGGATACGTCCCTGGAATGCTTGGCGCATCTGCCTGGTGGGTGCAGGACAAGGTCCGGACATGTATGAATTGGCGGCATTCCTTGGCAAGGAAGAGACCTTGAGACGTATGCAGTTTGCCATAGAAACCTTGGGCTGATGCTTTACACGATTGCGATTTATCTCTACCAGTTAATGGTAATGTTGGTATCGCCTTTCCATGAAAAGGCTCGTACCATGCTTCGTGGTCAGCGAAAGGCCTTCAAGATTCTGAAGGAAAAAGTTGACAAGAAGGCGCGCTATGTGTGGTTCCATGCGGCTTCGCTGGGTGAGTTCGAACAAGGACGCCCTTTGATGGAACGCTTCCGTCGTGAACATCCCGAATACAAGATTTTGCTCACATTCTTCTCGCCTTCAGGCTATGAGGTGAGGAAAAACTATCAGGGTGCCGACATCATTTGCTACTTGCCTTTCGACACGCCCAGCAACGTCTATCGTTTCCTGCATCTGATTCGCCCTGAGATGGCCTTCTTCATAAAGTATGAGTTTTGGATGGACTATATGTGGGCTTGCCATCACTACGGCATCCCTTTTTATAGCATCAGTAGCATTTTCCGTCCCAACAAGATATTCTTCCGTTGGTATGGTCGTCCCTATGCACGTGTGCTCAAGTACGTTACCTATTTCTTTGTGCAGGACGAGCAAAGCCGTCAGTTGCTGGCCAGCCGGGGTTATGTCAACAATGTGACAATTGTTGGGGACACTCGTTTCGATCGTGTCATAGATATTGCTCATCAGGCCAAGGAATTGCCTTTGGTGGAGCGCTTCTGTAGCGATGCCCCTTGTGTCTTTGTAGCAGGCAGCAGTTGGCCTCCTGACGAGGAACTCATCATTCCCTATTTCAACAGCCACCCCAACATGAAGCTCATATTGGCTCCTCATGTCATCGACGAGCGACATTTGCAGCAAATCGAGCAACGCTTGAGCCGTCCTTCGATACGATACACCCAAGCCACAGCGGAAAGTGTTGCCCAAGCCGATTGCCTGATTCTCGATTGCTTCGGACTTCTCTCCAGCATCTATCGCTATGGGCAGATTGCTTATGTGGGAGGAGGATTTGGCGAAGGCATTCACAACGTACCCGAAGCAGCCATTTATGGCGTGCCTGTGTTGATAGGTCCCAACAACAAGGGCTTCCGTGAGGCTCAGGACTTGTTGCGCATGGGCGGATGTTTCGAGATAACTGGTCCCACGCTCTTCAACGCAGTGGTCGACCGCTTGTTGTCTGACAACCAGTTACGTTCGCTTCGTGGTGCCGTTTGTCATGACTACATCACCAGTAATGCTGGTGCCTCAGACGTTATCTTTAGGACATTGAAACTATAAACGGACTCTCCCCCAAAGTGGGGTGTACAACCTTTTAACCTCACCGCTCGGCCCAAAGGGGCGCTTACATAGCAAAGCGGAGCAAGAACCTTAAAACCTCAAAACCTTATAACCCCATAACCCCAAAAACCTTTTCCACAATGAAACGCCTCCTTCTTCTCATTCTATCATTTTCTTGTTTTCTCATGCTCGCCGCAGCTGGCAAGCCTCGTCAGATTCGTAATGTCGACCCCGTGAAGGTAAATGTTGCTGTGGGTTCTGTTCCCAATCTTCCTTGGCAAGTATGGGTGAACTACAGCGATGGTGGCGGTGAGTGGCGACAGACACGTTGGACCAATTCCCTTCGAAAGACAGAGGAGGAACAGGCAGACCCTGCCCTTCATCCCGCTGGTTCGGAATATACCATCGAGGGCTTTGTCATTGGCGATAATACCACCGACCTGGGCTATCCCATTGAGGCTCGTGTGAAAGTGGTGGAGGCGCTTGAGGACGTTCCTGATTTTAAGCCCAAAGCTGAACCCTTGCCCTTAGCTGATGTGCAACTTACGGGTAAGAATCGTCTGACCCACAACCGCAACCTGCTCATTCGTGAAGTGCTCTCGTGGGATGCCGACCAGCAGCTTTACAATTATCGTGACACTTACGGACTGTCCACTCTTGGTTGGCCTCAAGCTGACGGTTGGGATTCTCCTACCACAAAGTTGAAGGGTCACGGGTCGGGTCATTATATGTCAGCACTTGCCTTCGCCTTTGCTTCAGCTCAGGACGAAGAGACTCGTTCACTCTTGCGCCAGCGCATCACGCACATGGTTGATGAGTTGCGTCGCATTCAGGAAAGGACTTTCCTGTGGGTCGATTCCCTTGGACGTTATTGGGAAGCCCGCGATCTGGCTCCTGAGTCGGAACTGCGATACATGAAGGGCACTTGGGAGGCCTTCGACGAATACAAGAAGGATTGGGAGCATTATGGATATGGCTATCTTAATGCCATCCCTGCCCAGCACGCCGTACTCATCGAGATGTATCGTCCTTATAATAATGAGGAATGGGTGTGGGCTCCTTATTACAGCATCCACAAACAGTTGGCAGGACTCATCGACATAGCTCTTAACATCGACGATAAGGCTGTCGCCCAAAAGGCTTTGCTCATTGCCAAGGATATGGGACTATGGGTGTGGAATCGTCTGCATTATCGCACTTTCGTCGATTCGGAAGGTTCTCGCGAGCAACGCCGTCAGCGTCCCGGCAACCGCTATGAGATGTGGAATATGTACATTGCTGGCGAGGTAGGAGGAATGGCAGAGTCGCTTAGTCGCTTGTCCGAGATGGTTAATGACGGGGACGAGAAAGCTCGTCTTTTGGAGGCCGCAAGTTTCTTCGACGCACCCGCTTTCTTCCAACCCCTAAGTCGAAACATCGATGACATTCGCACGCGACATGCCAACCAGCACATCCCCATGATTACGGGTGCCCTGCGCTCATATCGCGGAAATGAGAATCCCTTCTACTATCGTCTGGCCATGAACTTCTGGAACCTTGTTCAAGGGCGCTATGCCTATGCGATGGGAGGAGTGGGAAATGGCGAGATGTTCCGTCAGCCTTATAGCCAAATGCTGAGCATGAACACCAATGTGATGACGGACTATAGGCGCAACATCCATCCTAATCCTGATATCAATGAGACCTGTTGCGCGTACAACCTTGCAAAGCTTACCAAGGACCTGAACACTTATACACCCGACGATGCCCGACTGATGGATTACTACGAGCGCCTGCTTTACAATCAGATAGTGGGTTCTGTGAATCCCGAACACTATAGCGTCACCTATCAGTATGCGGTGGGTCTCGATGCCCGCAAGCCTTTTGGCAATGAGACGCCACAAAGCACATGTTGCGGAGGCACAGGAGCAGAGAATCACACTCGATATCAGGAAGCGGCTTATTTCGTTGACGACCAGACCCTTTGGGTCGCCCTCTATCTGCCAACGCAGGTCATGTGGCGAGCTCAGGGCGTCATGTTCCGTCAGGAATGTGAATGGCCTGCCCAGCAAAGCCGCATCGTCATAGAACAGGGTGGTCGCTTTGCCATGCGTCTGCGTGTTCCTTATTGGGCAACCAAGGACTTCGACATCCGTCTCAATGGTCGTTCCGTTGCCAAGCATTATCGACCTTGCAGCTATGCCGAGATACCTCTTCGCCAGTGGAAGCAAGGGGATGTCGTGGAGATTGTGATGCCTTTTGGTAAGCACGTTAATTACGGTCCCGACAAGATGGACCTTGCCACTACTGCGCAGGGACAAGTACACTTCCAACCCCAATGGGTAGGCGCCCTTATGTTTGGTCCGCTGGTTATGGCTTCTGCCGATGTGCATAATTGGTCGCAAGCCGAGTTCACTTTGCAGACCAACCTTTCCGATGTCACAATCGATGCTCCTGCTGCCGACGATGGCACGGGTTCGCCTCTCTACGCCCTTAGCATTGGTGCCAGTCGCTTCTTGCCCGACTATTATCATACGGGTCGCGCCACGCATTACTTGCGTTTGAATCAAGGCGAGATTAAGCGCAAGTTGAAGAACGCGCAAGGCGAATGGGCAACACTCTTGCAGCAGGCTCGCGAGCGTGAAGCCGACCGTCAGGCATGGGCTCCTCATGGCTATCGTCGTATGCTTGAGGCCATGCAGAGTCAGGATACTGCTGCCTTGAAGACTGCCCTTGCCACCATGCGTCCAAGCAATCTGGCAGAACCTGAAGACCTGTCCGAACTCCTGCCCTTGCTGACGCAGGCAAAGAGTGTTCGTGATAAGTCGGCTTCCTTGCGTGAGGCCATTGACTATGCCGATATGGTGGTGCAGTATGTCAACGATGGTTCAGGCACTCGCGACCTCATCACCAAAGCCATGCAGCAGCTGCGTGCGGCGCAGGGCCTTCCTTGACGAGCAAGCTCTCGCGAACTCGGTCGCCATTATGGGCGGGAGATGCCTCGCCTGCTTGGCGTGAAATAATTAGGCGGAAACATTTGGATATTCAAGTTTTTTTTACTATCTTTGCACCATAGAACAGACCCGGAAAGGGTATAATATTGCAAAATATTGCACGGCGTGAGATTAATGTTTCACGTCGTGCAATATTCGTTTCAAGGCGTGCGACAATCCTTTCATGTCGACGTTCAGTCTTTCCTCCTTAGGCGTTCGGCTCCTTCCTCCTGCGAGCCGAGGCTTATCCTCCTAAGGGCCGAAAGTTATCCTCCTAGGCGTTTCCACCGGAAGACCTATGTCTTATCGTCAGAAGGCCTATGCCTTATCGCCCCTGCTTGCCCAATCATGCATAGAAGGAAATAAGCGTTACGGTTTGTAACACAGGTGATACAACGACATGCTCCTATATCTTCCGCTTTGTAACATTAATGATACAACGACATGCTCTTAGTTGTTCCGTACGTCACTTGATCTCTCTCGTGCTCATTCCTAAGAAAGACAATCATAAAGAGAGACCTTTTGCAGGCGACATGTTCGTGACTAACCCCTGCTTTTGCCTAGAATCAGCTGATTTGCAGTAGATTTGAAAACGAATCTACTGCATTGTATCTCAATGGGAATCAATCATTTAACCCCCTCTTGCAGTAGATGCAGTAGATTTTTGCTTAAAAAAAAATTAAGTGCGTGCGCGTGCGCGGAAACCATACATCAATATAAAGCCTGATTTAGGTTTGTTAATGCTCAATGGCAAAACGTTTAACGGTTGGTTGATTTCCCCTAATCAATTGCGTGTTTGGGACTATTTTTGTTTGTATTCCTCGCTGGTGGTGACTTGCTGTGTGTTGGCCGGGTCGCTGTCGGCATCACGGAACCAGTCGCTGTATTCGATGTAATGACGGGCATAGGTCTTGTTGAGGGCTTGTGCCTGTTCCGGGTCGACTTTCTTGATAAATTTGGCAGGCACTCCTCCCCAGAGTTCGCCGTCGCCTATCTGGGTATTGGATAATACAAGGGCTCCTGCGGCCACAATGGCTCCACGACCCACTACGGCATGGTCGAGCACGGTTGCACCCATGCCCACGAGTGCACCGTCCTGAATGGTGCAACCGTGAAGGGTGACAGAGTGTCCAATGGTGACGTCGTCGCCCAGGATGCAGGGGGCTTTGCCGTTGAGGGTGTGGAGGCAGGAGTTGTCCTGAATGTTGGTGCGGTTACCTATCTTAATATAATGAACATCACCGCGAACGACGGCATTGAACCAGACGGTGCAGTCGTCGCCCATCTCCACGTCGCCTACGATGACAGCGCCTTCCGAGAAATAGCAGTGCTTGCCAAAGCGCGGGCTTGGCATGCCGTTGAGTTTCTTAATTATGGCCATAATTTGATTTTACGATTTTACGATTTCACAATTTTACGATTTATTTTCTTTCTTCAAGCCCTCCTCCCAACGGGGGGAGCGGGGAGAGGGGCTATTCTTCACTTCCAATGGCTCGTGTTGCCTCTTTCAGCCATTTTTTGTCAGCCTCGTCTTCGAGTAGAGGGGAGAGTTCTTCATAGACATGTTGGTGATAGTTGTTGAGCCATTCAATCTCATCTGTTGTCATCAGTTCACGACGGATTGGTTTTGTGTCGATGGGACAAAGGGTAAGTGGTTCGAACTGGAGGAATTCGCCAAACTCGCTATCGCAGTAATGGGTGATGAGTTGGGTGTTCTCTGTGCGACATCCATGCTTTCCTGCCTTGTAGATGCCTGGTTCGTTGGTCAGTGTCATTCCTGCAACCAGAGGGGCTGGCATATAATTCATGCGTATCTGATGGGGGCCTTCGTGCACACTTAAATAAGAGCCCACGCCGTGGCCGGTTCCGTGCAGGAAATTGAGTCCTTGTTGCCACATCGCATAGCGAGCTAGCACATCGAGTTGTGTGCCACTTGAACCTGCTGGGAACTTAGCCATGGCGAGACGAATATGTCCCTTGAGAACTAGCGTGTAGTCAGAGCACTCTTCTTCAGTAAGTGGTCCGAGGGCAATAGTTCGAGTTATGTCGGTTGTCCCATCCTGATATTGTGCACCGCTGTCGAGCAAGAGTAGACCGTGGGGTTCAAGGGGGATATCGCTCTCGGGTGTAGCCTCATAATGAACGATGGCACCATGTGCTCCATAGCCTGCAATGGTGTCAAAGGATATGTCGCGATAGAGTGCTTGCTCAGCCCGCAGACCAGTTAGTTTCTGGTCGATAGAAATTTCGGTTTGCCCCCCAGCTTCTACGGCAGGTAGTAACCACCTAAGAAACTTTACGAGTGCCACCCCGTCCTTGCGCATAGCACTACGATAACCTGCAATTTCCGCCTCATTCTTAATGGCTTTCATGGGTGCAATGAGGCTTGAATGTTCAATGACAGGTGAGGTAATGGGAGCTCTATTAGCAATGGCAATGTTGGCGGCGTTGGCATAGAAGTCATCGGGAAATGATGGACGATTATCCATAGTGTCGGCAAGGCACAACATTTCAAAGATGACATTATTCGTCGTTTCGGGGTCAGTGAGAAAACGGAGACCTCGCAGCGCATGGCTTTTCCCCAACTTTTGGGATATGGCTTGGTAAGGTAGAGTTTGGACATGTATGTCGGACAGGTATCTTGCTGTTTCGGGGGTTATCTTGTCTGGATTGGTGAACAGGATGGTCTCGTCGGGAAGCAGAGCAAGGTAGGCCACAAATACTGGTGTGCAATGCACGTCTGTCCCACGCAGATTGAGAGTCCATGCTATTTCGTCTAACTGAGTAATGATGGTGGCATTGGCACCTTGTTCATACACGGCTTCACGAATACGTTTCAGTTTACTTTCTGCCGTTTCGCCAGCATACTTTATCGGTTGAATCTCGATGGGAGAGACGGGAAGTGCAGGACGGTCAGTCCACAACGCCGATGCCGGTTCTAAGTCTGTGCGAAGTGCCAAGCCCGCTTTGACTACCGCGTCCTGCAGGCTCTCGGCATAACTTTGCGTCACGCACCAACCATCGATGCCGATTGTTAGGCCTTCTCCTTGCGTGTCTTCTTTGCGTATCCACTCAATTAACTCTTCGGCAGTTGCCACATTCCTACGGCAACGTACAATCTCAAAAGGTGTGCCTGCCAGTTGGTCTTCTGCTGCCAGCCAATAACGACTGTCGGTCCAAAGGGCGGCACGTTTAAGCGTAACTACGGCTGTGCCGGCTGATCCGTTGAATCCGCTTATCCACTCGCGTGTTTTCCAATGGTCGGGTATGTATTCGCCTGAGTGCGGGTCAGTGCTAGGGAAGATGTAGGCAGAGAGCCCATGCTCGTGGAGCCATTGGCGAAGAATCTCAATCTTTGTCATAGTATTTTTGATGTTTTAAGTCCTTCATAATAGATTTACAATCTTCTCTAACCATTCCCTATCGGTCTCGTCGAAAGTGTTGAGTTCAGCGCTGTCGATGTCGAGCACGGCCACGACCATACCTTTACTGTCGTGGACGGGAACAACAATCTCGCTTTTCGAGGCTGAGGAACAGGCAATGTGACCTGGGAACAAGTTGACATCAGGCACTACTTGCGTTGTGTCCTTGTCCCAAGCCGTACCGCAAACTCCCCGTCCTCGACGAATACGGGTGCAAGCCAACGGACCTTGAAAAGGACCAAGTACAAGTTGCTTGGTTGCTTGGTTGTTTGAAGGATTGGGGGTGTCAACTACTCGGTAGAAGCCCGTCCACCAAAAGTGGAATGTTTCGTGAAGCATAGCCGCCACATTGGCCATTCGGGCAATCAGGTCGGGTTCGTCCTCTATCACACTTTGTATTTGTGGAAACAGTGTGGCATACTTCTCTGCCTTGCTTCCTTGGGCAATTTCTAAATGTTCGGCCATTCTCAAACGATATTTATATCGCAAAAATACAAATAATTCATAATTCTGCCCCCTTCATTTCGCAATTATTTCGTGGTTTTGTCTGAATTTGATGGTTGTAATAAGTCATTGTGAATTGAAGTTTACCAAAACAATTATGAAATAATTGGCGAATGAAGATGCTAATTTGAGTATTATTTATTATATTTGTGCCACAAAAACGTTTTATCATTATTTAACCTTAATTATTATGACATTTTTAACTGACGAAAAACTTGTGATTGTTGGTGCCGGTGGTATGATCGGTTCTAACATGGTTCAGAGTGTGTTGATGCTGGGTTTGACTCCCAACATTTGCTTGTATGACATCTATGAGCCCGGCGTTCATGGTGTTTATGATGAGATGTGCCACTGCGCAATTCCAGGTGCAAACCTTTCTTACACGGTAGATGCAGAAGAGGCTTTCACAGGTGCAAAGTATATTATCTCCAGTGGTGGCGCTCCTCGTAAGGAGGGTATGACCCGTGAGGATTTGCTGAAGGGTAATTGTCAGATTGCAGCCGATTTCGGTGAGAACATCAAGAAGTACTGTCCCGATGTGAAGCATGTGGTTGTTATCTTCAATCCCGCTGATGTTACGGCTCTGACCGCTCTGATTCACTCTGGCTTGAAGCCCAACCAGTTGACTTCCTTGGCTGCTCTCGACAGCACGCGTCTGCAACAGCAGTTGGCACAGGAGTTCGGCGTTCAGCAGGATAAGGTTACGAAGGCTTACACCTATGGAGGCCACGGTGAGCAGATGGCAGTATTTGCCAGCAAGGCTTTGATCGATGGTAAGCCCTTGTGCGAACTTCCCTTGTCAGCAGAGCGTTGGGCAGAGATTAAGCATATGACCACTCAGGGTGGTAGCAATATCATCAAATTGCGTGGCCGTTCGTCTTTCCAAAGCCCAGCCTATCAAGCCGTTAAGATGATTGAAGGTGCTATGGGTGGCGAACCCTTCACTTGGCCTGCTGGTTGTTACGTCAACGCTTTCGGTTTCAAGAATGTGATGATGGCAATGCCTAGTGTTATTGACAAGGATGGCGTTCACTTCACTGCCCCCGAGGGTACGGAGGAAGAGATGGCAGCCCTGCAAGCTTCATACGAACACCTGCAGAAGATGCGCGACGAAATTATTGGTCTCGGCATCATCCCCGCAGTCGAAGAATGGGGTAAAGACAATCCCAACCTGGTATAACCCTAAATCCCTTGCTTGGTACAGCGTTGCAGGTTTCCTGCAACGCTTTTTTTGTCTTTGTTAGAATAAAGTAAGCAAAAAGTTTTGATTTATTGCAAAAACGCGTTACCTTTGCACGAATTTGTCGTAAAAACCCCAAAGGAATCTTAAAGACTATCATCCTTTCGTTGTCGTGAGACACGTTGCGATAGATTAAGTATTAGAAAAGCGTAAAAAGAGTACTAACTAACTTTATTTATGAGAAGAAGATTTGCACTGAAAAGTGCGTTTTTGATGATGCTTGCTCTATTCGTAGGGCAGCCGTTGCATTTGTTTGCACAAAATGAGGAGAAACTGTCGGTGACGACACAGATGTTCCTTAAAGAGTTGAATGGTGAGATTTCGTTTGAGCGAGAAACCCAAGCCGAGAAAAAACTTGGGTTAATTCCTGTTGATGTGACATGGCAGTGTAAAAACAGACATGCAAATCGTCTTTATGCTTTGCCTGACACCATTGACGGGAAGGCATATATTGCCGCTTACCTGCGTTTGGCCGATGCTGCTGGTGTGAGCGAGGTCGAGGCGCAGGGGGTTATTATTCAAGAGAAGTTTAGTAATGGACTCTACACCTCCTTGATTCCTGTTGATAAGATTGATGAGATTGCTGGCATTAGCAAGGTAAAGCGAATCAATGTGTCGCCATTAAAGAAACTGATGACCAATGTAGCACGCCAGAAGACGAATACGGATGACATTTTAACGCTTTCTACTGATGCTATTGCCGAAGGACTGACAAAGAAGTATGATGGAACAGGCGTATTGTTAGGTGTGATTGATACTGGCATTGATTTCCAACATATAGCTTTTAAAGATAAGGATGGCAATTATCGTATTAAACGCGCTTATGTCTACAATGGAAGAAGCGCTACAGAGTACGACACTTTTAGCAGTAGCAGTCCAACAACTGATGACACGGAGGAGGACCATGGTACACACACCTCCAGCACTGCTGGCGGTTCGAGTGTTATCGTAAATGGTTCAAGTGTGACTGTTACTGATAATCATGCCAATGCTACTTATGGTGGTATGGCACCAGGTGCAGACCTTTATTTGGCTGGAGTAAATGGATTGGCTGACACCTATCTTTCCAATGCTGTATCAAAAATCGTTCAATATGCTGATAATAACAATATGCCTGTTGTTGTCAGCAATAGTTGGGGCGGTCAGTTTGGTCCGCATGACGGCACAGGCGATGTGGCCGATGTCTATAACTCACTATTTGGTGATAGTCATCCTAATCACATTGCACTTTTTGCTTCTTCGAATGATGGTGGAAAGTCAAAGGATGGAGAAGGTGGAGGCTATCATGTAAGTGGCACTGCAAGCAGTAGCAGCCCTTTGAACACAATACTTCGCTCTGCTACCTATATAAATACGGATGCTGGATACTTTTACCAAGGAATCATAGCTAATGCATGGGCACGCTCTACGAGTGTAAGCAAATTGGGTATAAAGATTCATGTGCTGGATGCTAGTACAGGCGAAGTCAAAAAAAGTGTGACAGTGACATCCGCTGGAAGTGTTAGCGGATTAAGTACGTATTACTCGGGTACGCTTTATGTCTATTATGACCAAGTAACTTCAAATAAGACTCAGGTTCTGCTTTATTCTTCTAATGGTATTACATCGCAAGGAGTGACGACTACCACAAAGAATGGTGAAACGTATTATAAGAGTAAATACACGCTTGCCATTCAGGTCTATCCCATCAGCGGTAGCTCTGTCGTAGACGTTTGGGGAGGCACGTATGGCTATTTCACCAATCATTTGACAACCAGCGGATATAATTGGAAGGCGGGTTCCGACGATATGAGTGTCAGCGATGAGACAACCATTGCCAACGTTATCTCTGTAGGTGCGTATGTCACGAAAAATAGTGTGACTGACTATAATGGAACCTCGCACAGTATGTCGGCTGATTTCCCAACCATCGGTGATATTGCTTATTTCTCGAGTTATGCGACGGCTTCAGAGAGCCCTACGGGAGTGCAATACCCATGGATTACAGGACCAGGTGCAACTATTGTATCTGCAGTAAATCACTATGACACGTCTGGCGAATTTAGTTATATTAATGGCAACTCTGCCGAATATGGCATGTACCGAGTCAACTCAAATACCACTAACCCGTATGGTAGTATGGAGGGAACCTCGATGGCAACGCCAACTGTAGCCGGCATTGTGGCCCTTTGGTTGCAGGCGGCAAAGGAGGTTGGCAAGAACATGACGGTGAACGACATCAAAGAAGTGATGCGGGAAACCGCTATCAAGGATTCGTACACCAGAGGGGCGAATGCCTCGCACTTTGGACAAGGTAAGATAGATGCTTTGGCAGGTATTAAATATATTCTGGGTGCAAGTTCCTCTCCCACGATAAAAACAGACAAGACGGAATTCGCATTTGAGGGCTATGCCACGAGAACCTATACTGAAACAATATCTGTTACAGGCATAAATCTGGAAGGCAATATTACTGTCTCTAAGAGTGGAAGCAATGTGTTCAGTGTTGACAAGACTCGAATCACTCAATCCAATGGCGTGGCTTCTGCTGAGATTACTGTTACCTATGCACCCACGAGTGCTGGTACGCAGACGGGAACAATTACGTTGTCGAGCAATAACGCAGAGGATGTAACTATCTCTTTGACAGGAACGGCTGAGGCCGCCACTCCAACCATCGTTACCGATAAGGAAAGCCTTGAGTTTACGGCAATGCTCGACAAAGAGGTTTCCCAGACAATAAACGTAGGTGGACGTTTCCTTACAGGTAACGTTGCAGCCACATTGACAGACCCCAATGGTGTATTCTCTGTGGACAAGAGCTCATTTGAGGCAACGGAAGAAGGCGTTTCTGTTAGCATAACATTCAACTCGGCAGAGGAAGGAATCTTCGAAGGTTCTCTGTTGTTGGCAAGTGCTGGAGCTGCAAGTGTTACCATCAACCTAACGGCTACTGCACGTGATGGTGGGACTGCAAGTGATGCATACCTGAATATTGCCAAGTATGCAACGATAGATGAGGCGGGGTGGAGAAAAGCCTTGGTTAATAATATATATAGGTATAATGAAGATGAGGATAACGAGGTTGCTTGGTTGACCTTGCCTTTATATGGTGCGTTTGTTGGTGCTAAGTATTCTCCATCAAGTTCAACCATCAATAGCGGACATCCACAAACTTGGATCGAGACAAGTCTGGACAACCAGAACACGTATGCAGGTACATCGTGGAATGCATCAGGTGTCTTTGCAGGTAGTTCAACATACTTCACTTCAGCCACTGCCCGTGCATTGAGTAATAACTCTCAATCAAACACGGTAATACGTAATGTTGCCTTCTATGTAACGAATGTGTCGGAAGTAAGGCTTTATGGTACAGGACGAAGCGGGGTCAACAGTGACTATCCTGCAGCCTTGAAGGTGTATGAGTGTACGATGGGTGCTGACGGTTCTGTAAATGCTTCGACAAGTGCAACAAAGAATCTCACAAGTACTTCAACATCAACATTCACTCTTTCTGCCACCGACCTCGATGAATCAAAGATATACAAGGTGGAAGCAAGCATATATCGTGGATATCTATACGAGATTGGCTTCCAGACACCGATCGAGGTTGTGAAGGTGCCCACCATTATGGCTGAACCTACAGAGATAGCCTTTGATGCTATCTATGCAACGACGGAGGGAGCACAGACCTTTACTGTAAGTGCCAAGTATCTTGAAGGCGAAGTCGACGTCACCGTTAATGATGAGAACGGAGTCTTCAGTGTGGATAAGACCGCGATTCCTGCTAATGAAGCCATGAGTGGGGCAGAGGTCGTGGTGACTTTCCATCCTTTGGAGGAAGGCAGTTACACGGGTAGCATCACGCTTAGTAGTGAGGGCGCAGAGAATATTGTTCTTACCCTTTCAGGTATAGCCGAACCTGCAACTCCAACCATTCTTGTCGATAAACAAACATTGACCTTCAATGCCAATGTCGATACGGAACTGAGTCAGAACGTAGTTGTTACAGGACGTTTCATTAATGCTGATGTGAATCTGACTCTTGCTGATGCTAATGGGGTGTTTGGTGTTAATCCTGCAACACTTTCTGCCGAAGATATAGCAGCTGGGGCAGAGGTGACCATAACCTTCAATGCCTCGCAGGAAGGTACTTATGTTGGTGCTCTGACGCTTGCGAGTGAAGGCGCAGAGCCAGTGACTATCCAGTTATCGGCTTCGGCTTATGACGGAGGAACAGCCAGTGACCCGTACCTGAACATAGCTAAGTATGCGACGATAGACGAGGCGGGATGGAATGAGACTTATGTCAACTCTTTATACAAATACACTGAGTATGAAGAGGATGAAGTGGCTTGGTTGACTTTGCCTATTTACGGTGCTTGGGTAGGAACTTATTACAACGAGCATCCGCAGAAGTGGATAGAGAGTAATGTGAATAACACAAGTAACAAATACGCAGGCACAACTTGGAACGGCAATAATGAACTTTTGGGTAGTTCTCCTTATTTTACAAGTGCGGGTGCCCGTGCAATGGGGTACAACTCAAGGAACAACTACACTCAGGAAACGGTATCTTTCTATGTAAGCAATACAACGGCTGTGAAGCTATTGGGATTGGGACAGAGTAGAACCAATAGCAATTATCCTGCGACATTAAAAGTATTCGAATGTACGATTAATGGCGATGGGGCGCCTATAGCTTCGTCAACTGCAGTGAAGAGCGAGAGCAATTCCGCTACATCAGGCACGTTTGTCCTTTCGGCAACGGACCTTGACGCCTCGAAAGTATATAAGGTGGAGGCTGCAACCTATCGCAGTTACATTTGCGAAATCGGCTTCCAGACTTCACTGAAGAAGCCTGTGCTGTTGGGTGATGTGAATCGCGATGGCGAGATTTCGATTGCCGATGTGACGGCTCTGGTAAACATCATTTTGGGCAAGGACACAGAGGAGCAGTACGACCATTTGGCTGCAGACGTGAACCAGGATGGTGATATCACGATTGCCGATGTGACGGCATTGGTAAACTACATACTTGGAAAGTAAAAACTTCGAAGAGTGGTCTAAACAAGAGCCCTTCCCCAAAAGTGGGAGGGGCTCTTTCTTCTTCCCCTTTCATGCCTAAAACAAGAAGCCTATGCTTTCTGTTGAATGAACCTATGTTCGATGTGGATTGAACCTATATTCGATGCTGATTGAACCTAGGTTCGATGTTAGTCGTGCCTAAGTCTTCTTCAAATGCCCCTTATACCTTCTCTCACGCATATGCGTACGCGCGCTATTCCTATTATAATATCCCTTTAACGAAAACAGAGAAATAAAAAATGGAGGTAAAGTTTGCACAATCGGAAAAAAGGCAGTAACTTTGCACCCGCTAATAATGGCCACTACCATAAGACGATAGATTAATAACAAATAAAAACTAAAAAAGAAACAATGATTGTAGTACCTGTAAAAGAGGGCGAGAACATCGAGCGCGCCCTGAAAAAGTTCAAGAGAAAGTTTGAAAAAACTGGTATAATGAAGGAACTCCGTTCCCGTCAGCAGTTCGACAAGCCCTCTGTACTGAAGCGCCTTGCCAAGGAGCGTGCTATCTACGTTCAGCAGCTGAATCGCGTAGAGGATTAAGCGTGTGGTCAATGCCTTCCTCGCGTACCTGAGAAGTGAGGTGAACCGCACACCGCAGACGGTCACCACCTACCAGACATGTCTGGAAGAGTTGGAAAACTATCTGCACGAGCAGGACGAAAACCTCACATGGACCAACCTCGACGAGGATGTGGTGCGCGACTGGATGGTGGACCTCATGGAGCGGGGCAATACCGCTCGCACCGTGTGTAAGAAACTCAGTGCACTGAAGTCCTTCTACCGCTACCTGCTTCGCTCTGGCGTAGTTGCGAAAGACCCTACACACCTGTTGCAAGGCCCCAAAAAGGACAAGCCTCTGCCGCAGTTCGTGAGGGAAGGGGAGATGGATAGCTTGCTGGACGGAGAGTATTTCTCCGAAGACCTGAAAGGGCAGAGAGACCGTTTGGTTCTGCTTATCCTCTATTCAACAGGCATACGGCGTTCGGAACTATTCGGGCTTAACTGGGCCGACGTGGACTTGACAGAGCGACAGTTCAAGGTGACCGGCAAACGACAGAAACAGCGCGTGGTGCCTTTCGGCGAAGAACTTAGAAACGCTCTTTCCGAATACCGGCAGAGGCTGGAAAAGGAAATGGCAGGTCGCATACAAACCAATGCCGTATTGGTGAACCTAAAGACAGGAGAGCGAATGAAATCGGGTCAGATATACCAGACCGTAAAGCGATACCTGTCGATGGTGACCACACTGAAGAAATGTTCGCCTCACGTGCTGCGCCACTCCTTTGCGACAGCCATGCTGAACAATAGGGCAGACCTGCAGAGCGTAAAAGAATTGCTAGGACACGAAAGCCTGAGCACAACAGAGATATACACACATACGACCTTCGAGGAATTGAAACGAATGTATAACCAGGCTCATCCGCGAGCCAAATAAAAGTTTAGAACTATGGAAATAAAGGTTCAGACCATCCATTTCGAAGCTGGAGAAAAGTTGCAAGACTACATCCAGAAGCGCGTGTCGAAACTCAACAGATTCTGTGACGAAATAAAGAAGGCAGAAGTATCACTGAAAGTTGTGAAGCCTGAAACGGCTATGAACAAGGAGGTAGCCCTTCGCCTTGCAGTGCCCGGTAGCGAGCTCTATGCTCAAAAGGTGGCCGATACGTTTGAAGAAGGCGTCGATCAGTGCTGCGATATGCTCACAAGACAGCTTGAAAAGTACAAGGATAAGAAAAATCGCTAAAAAAACGCCTAATCTTTTGGCGGTTTCGCAAATAATCCCTAATTTTGCAGCCGATTAGCGGCTTAATGGCCACAATTCGGCGTGCAAATTGCCTCTTTAGCTCAGTTGGCCAGAGCACGTGATTTGTAATCTCGGGGTCGTTGGTTCGAATCCGACAAGAGGCTCAAAAGCGCCTACGCTCATTGAAAAATTAAAAGTTGGGTGGTTACCAGAGTGGCCAAATGGGGCAGACTGTAAATCTGCTGGCTTACGCCTTCGGTGGTTCGAATCCATCACCACCCACCACATATTGAACAACGCAGGAAACTGCGGATTTTGCGGAAGTAGCTCAGTCGATAGAGCACTAGCCTTCCAAGCTGGGGGTCGCGGGTTTGAGCCCCGTCTTCCGCTCCATTAACACAGCGACGCTGCTTTAGCTCAGTGGTAGAGCGCATCCTTGGTAAGGATGAGGTCCCGAGTTCAACTCTCGGAAGCAGCTCACAAGCAAGAGAGAAAAAG
>JAGCVH010000028.1 GCA_017962495.1 Bacteroidaceae bacterium | reverse complement strand
TGGAATAATTGATGTGGCCAACGATTCTGTTTTTTGCCATTTCTTTGATGATTAATAGGTTAATAAATAAGGTTTAGGGCTTCCGTCAGAAGGCTTAATCCTTGCGCGCATAAGGCTCTTGTCTTGAGGCTTTCGCCCCGCAGCCTTCCTTCTTCTACCACTGACAAGTGTTGTGCAAACCGAGAGCAATCGAGCTCGTTTGAATTGCCGAGGTGCAGCCAACACTCGAGGTGAGAATAAGAGCGAAGCTCCAGCAGAGAAAGGGCCCTTTTCTATGCTTAAAGACCTCTGTCTTATCTCACCTCAAAGTTACGAAATAATTCTTACATACACAAATATTTCCCATACTTTTTTAAAGTATTTGTTGAATATTTTTCGCATGGTGCTCAGTCGAATTACATGGTGGTATTGCGAACTAAGAAACTAAGAAAATAACTATTAGACAGGAATGAAAAACGAGGTATAACTGGACTTTATTATAAGATTATTATATAGGATTAATATTATATTAATTATTAAATAAATTATATCATTATAAACTTTATATTCGTATTCCTCCAATTTGTCGTTGTTGAATGTCTCCTTGCACATATTCAAAAAAACTCTTGTCCATAAGTTACTTTCTTATTTTCTTATTTATTATTGATAATAGTTTGCAACTAATGAGGATAATTCGTAAATTTGTGGATTAATATAATATAACAGAGATATGGACAATAAATATTGGGAAAAAAGAATAAATAATTGCTCGTTTGCTGAATTTCATGATATGAAAGTTGAAAGTATAAGAATGATAACAGACGGATTCAAAGAGCCTCTTGTAAGACTCATGATTTCGCGGGGAAATGTACTTTCTGACCAAAAGGCAATATATGCCATTGTGAAACGTGCACATAGTATTACAAAAGGTCGGCCTTTTCCTTCATACTTTTCTTCCATAGAACTTGACCTCGAGTGTGGACTTCTCATCACTGCAGAGCCACAGACGGATGCTCCCAAGGTTGAGACGGAGCCAGCTGACGACAGTCTTCTAATGGAGAATCAACAATTGAAAGCCGACGTGAAGCAACTGGAGGAAGAGAACACGAAACTTAAAATAGAGAAAAGAAAACTAAAGGAACGCCTGAATGGCATTGAAGATTATTTGAATCCTTCAATTGATGACACCCAAGGGCTGACTTTAAAACAAAAGATTGTGTTCTTCACTTCGGTGACAGGTGTAACGTTAGACAAGGATTATACACACCTCAGCAACTTCGCATCATTTATAGCCTTGATGTGTAATGAGAAGAATACATCAATAGGTCCTATGCTAAGCAGGATTGCCAAGAAGGATGATAATCCGCAATTGCAACAAACGCTACATCTTGCAGCACAAAGTGTTTGTGACATGCTTGCTAATACACTTACTGATGCCACAAAGAACGACAAGCATCAAATGATAAATAAGATTAGAGAGAACTTGCGTTTGGATTATCCATCGCCAGAAGACGAATAAAAAAAATTTTTTATTTTTTTGTTTTTGCAACTCATTTTGCCGGCAAATTGCCAGCAAAGAAGGTTTACCTTTGTGCCGAGAAGTTAGACTTCAACGGCACATTTTGTAGTTGCGCCTGTGTGGAGTAAACCTTCCCACACAACACCGGTTACGTGTGGAAACTATATTGTTGAATCCATTTAAAAAGAAGGAAGAAAAATGGATAAGCAACTTTCCACTCTGCCCACGAAGCCTCGCAAGATGAGAGGTTGGGCAACCTACCTGGGCGACGAATTCTCATTCAAGCCCACAGAAGAGGGTACGCCCTCACAGTTGAACGTCAAGACCTGCAAAGGAGGAAAGACGTTCGAAACCACGTCAGAGTCGAAGCCGCTGAAGGTGGCACATCTGACTTGTCCAGCTAATGCTGCAGACCCATTTGCTGAGTACATTACTCAATTGGAGAACCTGGGCATCAAGCCACTCGGCGAGCAACAATTTACAGTCAAGCAACGCCTCGTCAACGAAGGTGGCATGGAGGTATTCCTCAATACGAAGCAGAATACGCTGACGTATCAGGGAATCATTGACCTGGCACAAAATCGTAATTGGCAATCGGAGGTTATGCGTCAGATGCAAGTCATCATGCGTACGTTGCCCGCACACGAGAAATTAACGAAGGTAATTAACAAGTTAAAGAAAGGAGGTAAGAAATGAGTCTCTCTTATCAGGACAACATCAGCCAACCCACTAAGAAGTTGACTGAACAGGTGTTGAAAGACCTCACTGAAAGTGTCGCCACCAACACACTCATCGATTGCTATCGTAAGTTCAAGAAGGAAATGGCAGAGGCTGAGCAGAAACATGCCTTGAATGACTTCGTTGATGGCATGGTTTCAAGTCAAGACTATCAGGAATGGCTTGTGCCTGAACTGAAGAAGGATGAGAAACGCAGGAAAAAGCACATTCCCGATACTGATCTAGAGCGCGTGAAGCTTTACATCAGTCAGAAGAAGGCTTCTCTGCCTGCTGTCATTCCTACGGCTTACTTTACAGAGAGCACCGACAGGTGGGGGCGCACTGGCTTGTGGCGTGTGCAGAGCAATGGATACCTGACAGGCTTTGTCGTACTCGATTTAGATCATGTACCTAACATTGAGCAAGTCATCGAGGGATGGCTAAAGCGTGAGGACTTTAAGGACTTGGGCATAATATGGATATTCATCACCCCAAGTGGCGAAGGTGGTAAAGTAGTCTTCAAGGCTCGTTTGGAGTGGGGAAACCTTCAGGACAATGCCTACGAGATGGCTGACATACTGGGTGTGCTCGACTATGCCGACGCGCAATGCAAGAACTCCGACCATGCTCACTTTATCCCCAAGGCAAGTGACGTGAAGTTCATCGACTGGGAGCAACTCTTCAGTTACGAGAATCCAGCCTACGAAGCACGTTATGGTGAGGCTTACCGCAGAGGTGAGTCTGAGCCCACACAAGCCCGTTGGCAAGAGTTGGAGCAGAAACGTAAGATGGAACGCAAGAGTGGGACGTCGGTCGAAAAATCGGCCGGCACTCCCAAGCCCGCCTCCCAAACTGCTGTGGCAACGGTGGAACTCAGCGAGCGTGATGAAGCCATCATCAAGGCGCTCAACGAGTATTACCCCCAAAGCCTGGCTGAAGGGCAGAAGCATCCTACCTTCACGAGTGAGACTTCACATTGGTTAATTTGGCTCACCGACAACAATCCGGAGAAGGCAATAGAAATGGCACTTCGCCTTAACTGGGTTAAAGCGTGGGGTAACAGACAACCCAACGAAATTGAAGACTTGATTAAGAGTGCTTCGAAGAAGAAGATGCTCTCTCATACGCCCAAGGCACTCAAGGAGTTACTTGAGAAGAATGGCATCGACAAGGGCGTTTCACAAAGACAGGGGGAAAACGAAGACCTGCCCATCGACGAATGGATAGACAAGATACGTAGTTTGTTCTCCGAATATCCTTGCCTGCGCGAGGTCTGTGAACCTCATCCCGAGCGTCTTTGGCCATTCCTCTTCTTTGCTGCTGCAGCACTTATGGGTACTGACATGACCCTATGTTGGTATCGCTTCTATGACTATCCTGAAAAAATGCGTAGACTGAATTACAATGTACTTGGTGTGGGAGACCCTGCCAGTGGTAAGGGTGCATTAGTGCGCATCGCAGAACTTCTGACTGAACCCATGGAACAAGCCGACCAACTGGCCAACGATGCCATGAATCAATGGAAGGAAGAACAACGCTCGAAGGGTAGCAACAAGGACAAAGCTCCCAAGCCCAAGAGCATAGTACGCCTGCATGGTGCGAGAACTTCTAACAACGTATTCATCAACGACATGGTGAATGCCTGGACAGAGGTGGATGGCGAACGCATGCAACTGCACATGCTCACAGTCGATACCGAAGCCCTCAACAGCGTCAAGATGCAGAAAGGAGGCTCGTGGATTGACCGTCAAGTGATGGAGATTAAGTCGTGGAGCAATGAGAAAGATAATCAGCAGTACTCAAACCTCGACTCCGTAACGGGTTTCTTCAATGTCTATTGGAATCAAGTGCGCACTTGCACGCCACCTGCATTAAAACTATTGGCTAACGAAAGCAACTTTGGTTCGGGTTGGCCTACACGCGTGTCCGTCATTCCTGTGCCGGGAACTGGTTTCAAGATGTTGGAACTGCGCAAGCAGAGTAAGAAGGCTCTCGAAGCCGATGAGACTCTAAGACAATGGGCATACCGACTCGATAAGCGCCAAGGAGAACTGCCCCTGTGGCCCCTTGTGGAACACGCATGGCATTGGACTAACAATCGTATGAACATAGCCGAATTCAATGCTGACAAAGCGGATGAATTGCTTTTGAAGCGTTGTAGCACCAATGCACTTGTAATAGTTGCACCTTGGATTGATATCCGTCACTGGGATGAACGTGAAGAGACAGGTACTTACCAGATTGACGATACAGACCGCAGGTTGTGTAACCTGGTGCTTGATATCCAGTACAAGACACAGTTGCACTGGTTCTACGAACTGCATCGCAAGTACTATGACGACCAATTGAAGGAAGCAGCAAACCATTGTCGTCGCTCGAACAAGTTCGTCGAGTGCTTCCGCAGGTTGCCTGATGAGTTTACCACCGAACAGTTTACTCAGATATTCGGTTACGCCAATGCCCACTCGGCACAGAAAACTTTGAATCGCTTATGTGAAGACAAAGCGATTGAGCGAACAATGCGAGGAAGTTACAGAAAACTCGTTTCCGAGTTGTAAACCGAAAGGAGGAAAAGCGGAAAAGCGGAAAGTAGACATTTGATACTTTCTTGTGTGCTAGATGTTGAAATGAATCGGGAGGCCTTCGGGTCTCCTGATTTTGTATTAATTGGTACTGCTTTGCCTATACACCGCCGAAAAGAGAGACGAGGCTTTTCCACTTCAAAGTTTTGCTGAATGAAAATCTATTTGTACATTTGGCATTCATAATCGAGAGAAGTATGAAAAAGACACTATCAATCATCGTGCTGACCCTAACATGTGTGTTAGGCACAGCTCTGGGTCAAACTGCAAACAGCGTCCACAGCGAGGTGATGGCGTGGAGTAACATCACGGGAGTAAGGCTGGACGGAGAACTCATCGATTTCGAGTCGGCCCTTTGTGTGGGTGTGCCTGGTGCCAGGATGGAGAAGACGGGTCGCGAGCGTCAGCAGAATGTAAGGTATCGCCGTGAAACTGAGACTCAGATTGTGGATATTCCTCTTCATGGCGCCCATTTCCACCAGGAGGTGACAGACCTGGACGAGCAGCAGGTTAGTATCAGGCTAAAGGTGGAAGCCGATGAGACGCTGGACGAAGGAGCGTACTTCAGCATGACATTCACCCCGAGATACTACAAGGAAGCGAAGTTCAAGACATCGGGGAAGCGAGTGAGCGTAACAGCACGGGAGCGTCAGCTGACGATGGTGTTCGACCGGAAAGTAACCACCCTCGTGCGTGAGGAGAGTGGCAACCATGTCCTCTATGTCACGCTTCTGCCCTCTCTGCAAAAGGGCGCGACTGCCGAACTGGAGGCTTTGCTCACAGTAGGCGGAACACGGCACGACGAACCTGCACGGATTAGCCTCGACATCAGTCATCCCGGCTCGCGCTTTATCGGTTTCGGTGGTAACTTCCGTATTCAGAACTCGCAGAAAGACCCTGCCGTCATCGACTACTGCCTCAATAATATGCGCGTGGCCATGGGGCGTGTCGAATTCCCCTGGGCATCGTGGGACCGCGGTGGCAAGGACGATTCCCATGTGAAGGAGAGTGCCGAGGTGGCCCGTAGGCTAAAAGCCATCGGCATGCCTGTGGTGGTGAGCTGTTGGTTTCCACCTGGGTGGGCCTTAGAGCCTGACAGCAGGCGGGGACGAGGTGGTGTGGCAGCTTTGCGACTGGATGCTACGAAGCAGGAACAAATCTACGAGTCGATGATTTCCTATCTTCAGTTCCTCAAGGATGACTATGGAGTGGAAGCCGACTATTTCTCATTCAACGAGTCGGACATAGGTATCGACGTGAAGCATACGGCGCAGGAGCATTGCGATTTCATCAAGACATTCGGAGCGGCATTGGCTGCCCATCACTTGCCAACGAAGATGTTGCTTGGCGACAATAGCGATGCCACCACATTGGACTTCCTCACGCCTGCCCTGCAGGACAAGGATGCCCATAAGTACATCGGAGCTGTATCCTTCCACTCTTGGCGCGGTTGCGATGACGAAACACTTCGTCGCTGGCGTGACGCAGCCAGAAGCATCAATGTCCCCCTCATTGTCGGTGAGGGTAGCACAGACGCTGCAGCCTGGCGATATCCTGCCATCTTCAAGGAATCCACCTTTGCGTTGTACGAAATCAACCTTTACACGCGTCTTTGCGCCATCTGTCAGCCACTGAGCATCCTGCAATGGCAACTCACCTCGGACTACTCTCTGCTTCAGGGAAACGGAATATTAGGTGACAACGGCCCCTTGCGACCCACCCAGCGTTTCTACAACCTACAGCAATTGGCTCTGACACCTGCAGATGCCTTTGCCGTGCCGTTGACGGTGGACAAGGAAAACATTAACACTGCTGGCTTCTATAATCCGGCTCGTGGAGAGGGAGCTGTTCACATCGTCAACAACGGAACTGCTTGTAAGGCCGAGATAAAGGGTTTGCCCGTAACTGCCAAGCAAGCTCAGGTCTACATCACCAATTCCAATCAGCATGCCGAGAAAAGTATTGTCGATGTCGGGCAAGGGGCAGTCACTATCGACATGCCTGCCGAGAGTTTTGTGACCGTGTTATTCGGTGAAAAATAAGGTGTAAAATCAACTGTTCTTCTTATAGCTTTGCACGGCCCAGGCGGACATGATGATGCCGATGAGGGCGAGGGCAAGGACCTGATGGGCTATGGACGAGAGGCCGCCACCGCGAAGGAAGACGGTGCGGATGGCATCGATGAAGTAGTGCATGGGGTTGACGTAGGTGGTGAGGTAGGACCAGTCGGGCATGGAGCGGACGGGGGTGAAGAGTCCGCTGAGCAGGAGGAGGCAGACGACGAAGAACCACATGACGAAGATGGCTTGCTGAAGGGTCTCGCTGTAGTTGGATATAAGGAGCCCGAAGGAGGAGAAGAACAGGGCCAGGAGCATGGCGAGCAGATAGACCAGCAGGAGCGGCCCCTGACAGGTGATGCCGTAGATGAGCCACGAGAGCAGGAGGCAGACCGTGATAACGAAAAGGGCTATGACCCAGTATGGTATGAGCTTGGCAAGGATGAAGGAGAACTTGGAGACGGGGGTGACGTTAATCTGCTCGATAGTGCCGGATTCCTTCTCGCTGACGATGTTCAGGGCTGGCAGGAAACCGCACATGAGCATGACGACAATGGCCAGCAGGGCGGGTATCATGAAACGCTTGTAGCTTTGTTCCTTATTGTAGAGGGTAAGCACGGAACTTGGAGAAAGCCTGGAACCAGAGGAACTCATGACTATCTGACTTAGATAGGACGAGCCGATGGCGCCCTTCGTTCCGTTGACAGCATTGGCGGCAATGAGAACCCGTCCGTCGCGAACTTCCAGAATGACATCGGCCTGACTGTGCTCGATCTGGCGCATGGCTTCGCTGTACGATGGCGCCTGACCCTGAAAGAGGAAGTAACGGCTGGCCTCAATCTGATGGACAAGTCGCTGGCTCGAAGGCGTGCGGTCCGTATCGACCACTACCACGCGGATGTTCTTGACTTCCTGGTTCATCACCCATGGCATGATGCACATAATCATGATGGGGAACATGACGATGAGCCTGGGCAGGAACGAATTGCGCCGTATCTGTAAGAACTCTTTTCGAATTAGATGTTTAAGCATGAATTATGAGTTTTTCAGTCATTCCAGTCGATTTTTGAACTTAGCGAGGGCAACGGAGAGCAGGAGGACGGTCATAGCAGAGAGGATGGCTACCTCACGGGCTACTTCGCGGATGCCCACACCCATAATCATCAGTTTGCGCATGGCCTGGATGTAGTAGCGAGGAGGCACGATGGCGGAGAGCCATTGCAGGGGCGTTGGCATCGACTCGACGGGGAAGAGCATGCCCGAAAGCATGACGATGGGCATCAGGAGCACCATTGCCGACATGAGCAATGCCACGAGCTGACTCTGGGCTATGTTGGAGATGAGCAGGCCGAGCGAGAGAGCCAAAAGGATGTAGATGCCGCTGACGATAACTATCCACAGGAGGGAACCCTCGAGGGGTACGTCGAGGACGAAGCGCGACATGAGCAGTATCGACGCCAGTATCACGAAGGCAAGGACAAGATAGGGAACTGCCTTGGCAACGATGACCATGAACGGACGGACGGGCGAGACAAGCAGGACTTCCATCGTGCCTCGTTCCTTTTCGCGGACGATGGAGATGCTGGTCATCATAGCACAGATGAGCATCAACAGCATACCCATGATGGCAGGCACGAAGTTGTAGGCAGAGCGCATCTGGGGGTTGTAGAGCAGGCGTGTGCTAATCATCGAAGGCAAGCCTCCAGCGATAACCTGCTGGGCATAGGCAGTCCACTGCTGAGCCATGTTGGGGTCGCACCCATCGACGATGAACTGCACTCCCCCACGACCCGAGGCATAGTCTGCCTCAAAGACAACAGCCATATCGGCTTGCTGATGGCGTATCATCCGTTCGGCCTCGACGGGCGTCGCCACCGTGGAAACGAGAGTGAAGTACTCGGAGGCGGCAAGGCGCTGGACCGACTGACTGGTGCGGTGGTCCATATGGGAGGTAACCACGATGGTTCGGACATTGCGTACATCCGTAGAGATGGCAAAGCCGAATATCAGCATCAACACCACAGGCATCCCGAAGAGGATGAGCATCGTTCGCCCATCCCGCAGGATGTGGCGGGCCTCCTTCATGATGAATGATACAAATTGCTTCATACGCTAATCGCTACTTCTTTTTGCCTCCCTTGCCAAGAGGGTGAACACGTGGTCCATATCCTCCTGACCATAGGTCTGCTTCAGTTCGTCGGGCGTTCCTATGGCCTTTATCTTTCCGTCCACCATAATGGAGATGCGGTCGCAATACTCAGCCTCGTCCATATAGTGGGTGGTTACGAAAACGGTGATGCCACGATGCGCCGCGTCGTAGATGAGTTCCCAGAACTGGCGTCGGGTAGCAGGGTCAACTCCGCCTGTGGGTTCGTCCAGGAACACGATGCCAGGCTCGTGGAATATGCTAACCGAGAAAGCGAGCTTCTGCTTCCAACCCAGGGGCAGCGACGAGACGAGGTCGTCCTTATGTTCCTCGAATTTCAATCGGCGCAACAGTTCGTCAGTCTTCACGCTTATCTCCCTATCCTTCATGCCATAGATGCCGGCAAAGAGGCGTATGTTCTCTGCCACGGTGAGGTCCTCGTAGAGGGAGAACTTCTGCGACATATAACCGATGTGGCGCTTTATCTGTTCGTGTTCGGTGCTGATGTCATAGCCTACGACGCGCCCAGTGCCACTCGTTGGTTGGTTCAGTCCCGTAAGCATGTGCATGGCTGTGGTCTTACCTGCGCCGTTAGCCCCGAGGAAACCGAATATCTCGCCCTTGCGGACTTTGAACGAGATGTCATCGACAGCATGGAACGTACCGAATGCCTTCACCAAATGAGACACTTCGATGACGTACGGACTCTCTGCCTCGCTTTTCATCCCTTCACTTTTCACCGCTTCACTCCTCTTAAGTGGTGGTGGGTTGAATACGTCGGCAAACTGCGTGAGGATGTCGTCAGGCGTACCGATGCCACGTAGGCAACCCTGGTCGAGGAAGGCCACACGCTCGCAACGGCGAACCTCATCGAGATAGGGCGTAGAGGCAACAATGGTAATTTGGCGTTCCCTGAGTATTTCCAGCATATCCCACAGTTCCTTACGGCTCACGGGATCGACACCCGTGGTGGGTTCGTCGAGGAATAGCACACTGGGCTGGTGAACCAGGGCGCACGAGAGTGCCAACTTCTGCTTCATACCTCCCGAAAGAGCACCTGCCTTACGATTGCGGAAGGGCTCTATCTGGGAATAGATGGCTCGGATGCTATCGTAACCGGCATCGACCGTAGTTCCGAAGAGTGTGGCGAAGAACTGCAGGTTCTCTTCTACCGTAAGGTCCTGGTAAAGCGAGAAGCGACCTGGCATATACCCGACGCGCCGACGTATCGCACGCATGTCCTTCAGCACGTCGAAACCATCGACACTGGCCTGACCCTCATCTGGCAAAAGCAGGGTGCAGAGAATGCGATACAACGAGGTTTTACCCGCTCCGTCAGGACCAATGAGTCCGAACACCTCACCCTGCGGCACGGTGAACGAAACGTCCTGCAAAGCCTTCACCTTGCCGTACGACTTGGAAATATGACTGACCTCTATCGCATTCATTATTATGAATTCTTTCTCCATTATATTTCGCAAGCGTCACTGCTTCGCAGATGCCGAGCGATGAATTATGAATTATGAATTGTGAATTGTGAATTGTGAATTGTTCAAAACTTCACTTCCCCGTACATCCCTATCTTCACAAATCCGTCGTTCTGCACGCGCACCTTCACGGCATAGACCAAGTCGGCACGTTCGTCATCGGTGAGGATGGTCTTGGGCGTAAACTCAGAGCGCGACGATATCCAACTTACCACGCCCTCATACTGCTTCTTTGCCTGTCCATAGTCGGCCAGCACAGTCACCTTCTGTCCGACCTTGACGCTCTGCAGTTGGGCGGATGTAAGATAAGCACGCAGGAACATGTTCTGCATGTCGCCCACCTTGAATAGCGGTTTCCCCATGGTCACAAACTCGCCACGCTCGACATAAGTCTCCAGCACCGTACCGCTGACAGGCGAAGCGATGTGGCACTTACGCAGTTGGTCGCGAAGCTGACTGGCCTGCACCTCGGTGGCTTCCATCTGTTTGTCCAGCGAACGGGTGTTGGTCTGCAAGGTAGATAGTTGTGCATCTAACTGACGCTGAAGCACTTGCACCTGACTCGTAGCATCGTCGAGCATCTTCGATGGGGCAGCGCCGTCGGCCACCAATTCCTTGTACCGCTGTTGCTCCTGTCGCGCTTTCGCAAGTTGTTGGCGAGTAGCCGCTATTTGGCGTTCGGTGTCGGGTTTCTGGCTTTGATAGACAGCCTTTGTTGCCTTCAATTGCTGAAGCTTGAGCCACAGTTGGGTGGTATCCACGAGAGCCACCTCCCTACCCTGCTCCACGTTGTCGCCTTCAGTCAGGTCAAAGCGCATCAGTGTTCCGCTTTCTTCGGCAGAGACTGTGGTCTCCGTGGCCTCGAAGGTTCCCGTGGCATCGTACTCCTTCTCCTTATTTCCGCAGGCCATCATCAGTAATACTGCGGAACATCCTACTAATATCCGTTTCATATCTTCTTAATTATTTGTCGTGTACTTCAGGTCATAAATCTCCTTGAGCAACTGCACTTCGTGCATCGAGCGCTGCACCTTGGCCGTGCTTTCACTATTGACTTCGCGCATGAGGTCGTTGACGTCGATGATGCCATGTTCCAGCTTCGACTCAGCTGCCTTGCGGACGGCACTACGCAGGCGGATGATTTCATCGTCCTCGTCCATGAGGCGTTGCCAGCGCATGAGGTTCTCGTTTTGTTGCAACTGCTCCAGTCTGTTATTGAAAAGGAAAACGTCGCGCGCGTTCATGGCCTGCTCTCGCTGGAGTTGAATACGGGCCTTGTCGTTCTTGTGGGTATAGAGTCCCCCGATGTTCCAGGTCAGGCGTGCTCCCACCATCCCGTTGAGCGACCAGCGATGGTGCATCATGTCCTCAAACAGATTGTAACCGGGATAGCCGTAGAACCCCTGTGCAAAGACGCCGAGACGAGGCATGAGTTTCGACCGAAGGGCTTGGTCCTGAGCATCGGCCAGACGGAGTTGTGCGTCGGTAAGCCTCAGCTCGGGTCGGCTCATGTCACTCGCTTCGATGGTGGTAAGCCGAGAGGGTTTGGAGAGGGTTTCCACCTCTATGCCACAAAAGGAACTTAACATTCGTGCCAGTGTCTGCCTGTTGGCTGTGAGACTGGTCAACTGCTGTGCCACGTTCAGGCGCTCTGCCTTCACATTCAGCCAATCGCTCTCGGATGCAGTGCCTCGCTTGTACATAGACTGCAACTTCCTTTCGTTACCTTGTAACACATCCTGCAGGTCGCGGTTCTGCCTGATCTGTTCGTCGAGCAAGAGCAGAGCGAAGTACATCTCATTGACCCGACGCCGCACTTGATACATCGTGACCTCGGTCTGGGCTTCCTGCACAGCGCCTTGTTCCTGGGCTACTTGCTTCTGACTGCGAATGGCACCACCATCGTACAGGGTCTGTTGCACATCGATGCCCACTCGATATTGGTCACGCTTCAGTCCCTTTAAGTCAACTCCCATCGAACGCATCAGCGACTGCATCTCATCAGGCCAAGCCGTCACATCGCTTTGCACGGTGGCTTGAGCCGAGGCTGCCACCTGAGGCAACCAGCCTTTCCCAATGTTATCGACGGTCAGGTTCGTGGTGCGACTGATAAGGTCGTACTGATGTATTAGAGGGTAATTCCGCAGGGCTGCCTCCTGACACTCCTCGAGCGTCTGCCCCCACGCCAACAGAGGCAACATCATGATTCCTATAACGATTCGTCTCATATCTCTCGTTTTATTTTCCAGTGCAAAGTTACTTGGTTTTCCTCATTCTCGCACTATCTTTCGGAATACAATAATGTCCTTTTTGTTCGATTTGCAACGAAAGAGGCTAATATATCGGGCAAAACCATTATCTTTGCATGCAGAATCCTACAAAAATGAGCAAGACACCGAAACTGATGGACGCAAGGCGGATGCAGGACATCCTGACCGCTCAAGCCGATACGATGGGGCATTCGTTCTTCATCAACAATGAGTTGGGTATCGTTTACGGCGATGCCAGGGTTTTCCGTCTGGTAGTGAAACAACGCCCTCCCTTCATCATCAACGACCACAGGTTGGGCATCTTCGTACGTGGTGAGGCAGACATCAACTTCAACCTTCAGGACCGTCACATCACGCCTGGCACACTTATCTACATCGGTCCTGGAACCATCATCAACCCCATTCGCCTGTCATCCGACATCGAGGTCTATGGCATCGGACTCTTTGCCGACTTCCCCATGCCCTTTGCCCCTGGACACTGGCCTTCGGCCTTCAACGGACAGGTGCGCGACTTCCAGATTCATGTCGCACCCGAAGACATCACTACGGCACGCAACATCATAGACACCCTCTGGCACATCGTTCGTCAACCGGATTACCATCGCCCAACCGTTTCGGCTACAGTTGCCGCCCTCATGCATCACTACGACGAAGCCTATCGTCGCAATATCGCAGACCAGGCCATGGTACACACCCAGAAGCAGACCATCTTCGACCGCTTCATCAGCCTTGTCAATCAGCACTGTCGCGAACAACACCAAATAGCCTACTACGCCCGTCGCATCTGCCTTACCGAACGATACCTCAGCACCGTCATACGCCAAGCCAGTGGCATTACGGCCAAGGACTGGATAGACCGCGCCCTCGTCACACGCATCAAAATAGAGCTTCGCCACACCGACAAGCCCCTAACACAGATATCCGACGAAATGGGCTTTCCCAACCCCAGTTTCTTCTCGAAATACTTCCGTCGCCTCACGGGTCAGACGGCACTGGACTACCGGCGTGGGCAAGAAATAAAAAGGGAATAGGTCTTTTGCCCATTCCCTGATATTGCTTAGTTTTTCGTCTGCAAGTAATCGAATAAATCGATGGTGCCGGCATCACTCTCAATGTCAAGCGCGGGGACGTACTCCACCATTCGCGTCGAGCCACTGGATTTGTCGACATAAAAATAGACGAAGGCACCCGTGTAACTGCGGAACACAACCTTATACTCCGTTTCAGTCTCATCGCCCATCTCGACTGACATCAACGCAGAATCGGACTCTGCCACGCTCCAGTCATACTCGCTGTGGCAATAGTTGCTAACGCCCTCAAGGGCCATCTCTGCCGTTATGCCCGAGGACTGCGCTTGTTCCGCCTTATCCCTATGGCACGAGCAGAGGAACAGGACTGCGAGTAATAATACGACAACATTTTTCATATATGCTATTCTACGTCTTTTGGTTCATCGGGCAGCTTGAGAGTTTTCCATCTTTCCTATAAGCATGAAAAGGAGCAGAGATGAATATCGATTATCACTCTACAACCTCGATGTAGAAACTGACAGGACGGAAACCATCGTTGCAACTAATCATGGCACTCATGGGATTCTGCATCCATCCATCAAAGAAATTGCCTTCGCCACGAGCCAACGACTCAACGAAAGGCCGCATGGAGTCCCAGGCAGAGGGACACATGCCCTCGGGACACTGACCATCGACAGAAATCCATTGCTGACCCATCCTTACATCACACGTGTGTTCGATAGGATTCTCATATTGCGCCATCAAGTCGTCATAGACCGTCTGACGCATGGCAGTAATGCGAACCTTCATGATGCTTTTTGGCTACTCTTTATCCCTAATTATTCCTTAATCTTTATTCTACGATAACCCGCAACTTATCACCTGAAAGGTCAACTGGGAAGAAGTGTGGTGTGCGAATGGTGCGTCCTCTTTCGTCTGTGGCATGACTGTGGACAGACATCATCCAACGGCCGTCCAACGTCTTGAATAGCATCGAGTGACCATAGTTGGGAGGTGTTATGGGCTCGGGCTCATGCACCCATGGACCATCGAGGGTACCACTCTCGGAATAGGCCACACCCTGCGTGTAATCCTTAAACACCCAAGAAGTCCACAACATACCCAAACGACCAGTAGCTGTACGGAACAACCAAGGTCCGTCGGTAACTTTATTGAACGTCAGTTTCCCGTCCTCTATCTCGCGACTCCAAGGCGAATCGCTGGCACGGAAGAGCACCTTGGGCTCTCCCACTACCCCACTGAGATCAGGCTTCAACTCTATTTTCTCCATCGTCCCGTTCCAGTTGGCTAACCACTCACCACAGAACACCATGTAGGGCTTGCCATCCGTATCGACCCAGAAGGTGCCGTCCAACGTCGGACGATTGGAAGGCAGATAAGCCGCATCGCCAAACTGACGGTAAGGGCCGCGAGCGGAGTCTGCCACCAGTACTTGCGAAGCACGGCGCTCAATCTTCCGTCCGCGATACTCACACGACACGGCATCGCGATTGGTGAATGTGGCGAAGTAATAATACTTGCCCTTATACTGATGCAACTCTGCCGCCCAAATCATAGGACGAGGTCCCATCCAACCCTCGGGGTCAGTCTCTGCAACACGATAAGGACCGTCCCACAACTTAAGGTCACGACTCGTCCACATCATGCCACCCGTACCCGTCATGTAATACATCTGGGTGGCCGCATCGGCAAGGATGGCAGGGTCACTTAGGCGGATGCTGTCCGTTGGAACATTGCGTCTAACACGCATCTGAGGTTGCCCAAACGACAGTAAAGGCAACAAGCTTAAAAGCAGGAGTAAGCGTTTCATAGTTTACCAGAATTTATTGTCTTTTACACTATATTCGAATCCGACTTCGGAAAGACGGCGCTCCAGTTCGGTGCGGTCGATGTCGAGGTCCTCACAAAGTTCATCAAGGGAATTGTAACGGTCACGAAGCTTCATGTTCACAGCCGAATACAGCATCATCGGGTCTTGTGGTAATTCGTTCATTATGACGATTTTGGGACAAAGATAATGAATTAATTTTTTATATGCAAAAAGGGACCTGCCCAATTGTTAGCAAGTCCCCTTCATTATGTAAAAGTAATTATTACGCCTCAACAGCTGCCTGGGCGGCGGCTAACGGGAACTGATTATCAGCACTTTACGGCGAATCTGGGAAACATTTGGGAAACATTATGAGCATATACTGCACATTCTGCACCCGATTTCCTCAAAATATCCGACCATTTTTGCCACTT
>JAGCVH010000027.1 GCA_017962495.1 Bacteroidaceae bacterium | reverse complement strand
AAATTAAAAATTGTCCTCTTTTTAACTTACCTTTGCATTACGAATGATTATTACAATGAAAATACCGCCTCTTTTTAATCCGTCCAACGATATGGCTCTGGCTGTCAACCTGAGACAGTACACGCCTCCTCGCCACATCCAGCAGATGGAGGCCGACTTGGCGGCTCTTGCTCAGTTTTGGGATGAAGGTCCTTGGGGATGGAGTTTGGCCACCAAGCAATATTACCTGCGCTTGGGCATTCCTGAGACAAAACTTCCTACCGATGAATGGTTGGCTGAACATCGACGCCTGTCGAGTCGCGAGTTTGGGGTGGAATATTATCAAGAATTGATCTCCCTTTTATCCCCCCATGAGGAGGGAAGAAATCTTTTGTTGCCTTGTCAAGCACGATATATCACATCTTTCACTCCGCAGGAACTTTTCGCTTTATGTGAGAGTCAGAGGGATGGGGAGGTAAATCTCTCCCCTTTGAGTGGGAGTAGGAAGGGGCTTATTCTAAAGTCTCCCTGGTCCAGCAGTGGACGGGGTAACATCCTTGTTCGCGACACCCTTGACGAGTCCACCATCCGTCGCATCGAAAAGATTATTGCCGAACAAGGCGGCATCGTTGTCGAGCCCTTCTATGCGGATAAGGTGTTAGACTTTGCTATGGAGTTTTGGGCTGATGGTTCTGCCACTCGTTTCTTGGGTTACAGTGTATTTTCTGCCGATGAAATGGGGCATTATGGAGGAAATCGTGTCGAAAGTCAGGCCGAATTGTTAGGGCGTATCGCTCTTCCCGAACCGCTTCTGCAATGCCTGATTGACTATCACCAAAGCGAGCTCTCTCGCCTCTCTTATCGTGGTCCTGTGGGCATTGACATGATGCGTCTTGCCGACGGACGAGTTCATCCCTGCGTCGAGATTAACTTCCGCAGGACTATGGGTCACCTTGCCCTTGCGCTCTATGAAAAAGGATTGACTGCCGACCAGTTGCTTGCTGGCAATCCCCAGCAAGGGTTTTCGGCTCAGGTTATCGGTGGTCGGCTTTCCATCGTCTGCCGTTCCTGATAACACTTTTGTTCCCTGCTATCTTCCTATTGGTGACAGCTTTGCACCGTCGTCGGGTGTGAAGTCGATGCCGAGGATGGAGGCAATGGTGGCGGCAATCTGCTTCGTGTAGTATGGTCCGCACTCGGTGGTCTCGCCCAATGGTTCTACGCCTTTGCCCCAAAGCATCATCCATGTTGCCTCAGAACCTTTCGTGCCTCGTCCGTGATTTGCCCATTCGTTACCGAAACCTCGTCCGTGGTCGCAGGTGATGAGATAGGTCGTCTTGCCACGATAGAAGCGGTCGGACTCCAGCGCATCATAGATGTCACGGATAAACGCATCGGTGGCGTTTGCCCCGTCGAGGTAGAAGTCGTACTTGCGTGAATGAGCCCATTCGTCACAGTCGCCAAAGGAAATCCACATCACCTTCGGATGGTCGTTCAGCAGGGTCTCTATGGCATAGGCATAGGTGAAGGCATCGAAGTGTTCCGAACGCCAGTAGTGTGGCATTCCGGCCATCATCCTGTCCACCATCTTCAGGCTTGCCGTCTGTTTCTTGGCGACGTTCCTTTCGTACGACACGCTGGCGGGGATGCCTGCCAGTTCGTCGTGAATGGCGAAGCGGGTCGATTTCCATGAACCGTACATCACCACCTTGCCCTTGTAGCGTGCGTCTTCGTTGGCGGCTTCCAGGACATTGCGATGCAGGTTGTCGACGGGGTCGTTCTCCGTGATGGCTTCGTCCACCATTCCTGTCATCATCTCGCAATAACCGGGATAGGAGATGTTGGTCTTGTTGGCCACTTGCATCATGCTGTTCTTGTTACGGTTGCCGATGATGATGCCCTTTTTGGCGATGGTGTTCCAGGTGAAAGGCATCAACACCTCGCGTCGTTCCTCGGGTGTAGCACGCCAGTAGGTCTTGCGCGTCAGTTCGGTATCGCGCACTTGCTTGGAGTCGGTAATCAGGTTCTCTTCGGCACCGTCGAACACTTCCTGCCAGCGCAATCCGTCGATGGTGATGACGATGAGTCGGGTGTCTTTTTTGCCCTTGGCGGATAGCATCAAAGGCAGTAGAGTCAGTAGGATAACAATAATTCTTTTCATGTCAAATGTCTAAAGTCTAAGGTCTAAAGTCAAAAGTCATAATTGAGTAGTAAAGTAGTTAAGGAGTAAAGGAGTAAAGCCGATAGGGTTTGCGCGGGTGCAACTAGTCTAATCGTAATGGCTTAACTCCTGTCCGAAGGACGAGCGAAGCGATAACTCCTTAAACTCCCTCTAACTCCCTCAAGGATTCATTTTTCAATTTTCAATGTTCAGTGGTATCCTCTTGCCCCCTGCCCCTTGCCCCCTCTCACTAATTAAATCGTCAAATTGTCAAATTGTCAAATCATTCAGTGCCTGCAATAGGTCTTCCTGGATAAGTCCATTTGAGGCCACGATGTCGTCGCCGTTGAGGAAGAACGGATTTCCCTCGAAGTTCGTCGTCTTTCCGCCAGCCTCCTTGATGATGAGGCCTGCAGCCATGAAGTCCCACTGACCCAGTCCGCGCTCTATCCATCCGTCCCATCGACCACAAGCCACATAGCACAGCGCCACAGCGGCAGAACCGTTCATGCGTATGCCTCCTGCATAGCCGTAGAAATGGCGGATAAGTCGCAGTCCTGTCTCGCGATACATATCGGCGTCGTAAGGCAGTTCCAGACCGAGCAGAGCCTCCTTGATGGGTTTGTTGCTCACGCCGATGGGTTTGCCGTTGAGCCATGCTCCACCGCCCTTCCAGGCAGCAAAACACTCGTCCAGACTCACCTCATACACCACGCCCATCAGCACCTCCCTCTCGTTTCTCAGGGCAATGCTCACGGCAAAGGGATGATTCCCGTGAACGTAGTTCGTGGTGCCGTCCAAGGGGTCGATGACCCAGCACGGGACCCCTCTCCCTTCATCCTCCACCGCCTCCTCAGTGAGGCAAGTGCCTTCTTCGGTGAGGAAACCGGCCTCGGGCAATAGCAGGCGCAGTCGTGCCACTATCATCTCCTCACTTGTCTTATCGACATACGACACATAGTCGTGGGCGTGTTTCCGCTCCACCTGTTCGGCCTTCAACCGCTGTTGCTCATCCCTCAGGTATGCCCCAGCCTCTCGGGCTACGCGACAGACCTCCTGCGTCAGTTGTTCTAAATCCAGTACCAAAACTTGAATAATTAAAATGTTCAGCAGTACAAAATTACGCATAAATTTCAATTAATTTTGAATTTTGAATTTCGAATTTTGAATTTATTTGTATTTTTGCCCTTGTGAAGACCAACATCTCTTCCTCAAGTGCTGTTCCGCAGGCCATCCTGCGACGTTACACCCAATACCTCAGGTTAGAAAAATCCTTCTCGCCTAACACCCTCGATGCCTATCTGCGCGACTTGCAGAAACTGCTCGACTACTATGAGCTTGAGAACATTGATTTCCGGCAGGTCACCCTTGCTCAACTCGACCAGTTCGTCGCCCGTCTTCACGATGCTGGCATAGCCCCCAAGAGCATTGCTCGCATGTTGGCAGGCGTGCGTTCGTTCTACCGATTCTTGTTGTTGGAGAAGGAAATCGAATCCGACCCTACGGAACTCCTTGCCAGTCCCAATCGTGGTCAGTATCTGCCCGAAGTGCTTAGTTTAGAGGAGATTGACCGTATCGAGAAGGTCATCGACCAGAGTCGTGACGAAGGTGTGCGCGACCATGCCATCGTCGAACTCCTCTACGCCTGTGGCCTGCGCGTCTCAGAACTTTGCAATCTGCATTTTTCCGACCTTTTTCTCGAGGATGGTTACATCCACGTTCGCGGAAAGGGACAGAAGGACCGCCTTGTACCCATAGCCGCAAGCACCATCGACGAACTGCGCCGTTGGTTCCAGACACGCCAGCACATCACTGCCCGTCCGGGTGAGGAGGACTATGTCTTCATCTCTCCCCATCGCGGTCGCCACCTCAGTCGCATCACTGTCTTCCACAACATCAAGCAGTATGCCCTCATGGCTGGAATCCAGAAGGAAATCTCTCCTCACACCTTCCGCCATTCCTTCGCCACCCATCTACTCGAGCGTGGTGCCAACCTGCGTGGCGTGCAGGCCCTGCTGGGTCATGAGAGCATTGCCACCACTGAAATCTACCTCCATCTCGACCGCCAGCACCTGCGTGAGGAAATCCTCACTTGCCATCCTCGCAATCGAAGGACTAAATAATCCTTTGACAAATAACCAGCTTCGTCATGTCGGCAATGGAGATTTGTTCGTCACGCCACCCTGCGCGTGGTATTTTTCCGTTTTGGAGAAATATCCTGCTCAGGTGTATACGCGTATTCTATTATTTTATTTTTTTTGCTGATTATACAAAAATGCGTAACGCAAATTTGTATAATTGAGTTGTTGTGACTATCTTTGCGCCAGAAAACGTAGAATTACAGGAATATGATAAAGAATCCTTTTCTGACATATGGCTATAATGGCGCTGAATATTTCTGCGACAGAGAGGAAGAGACTAAACGTCTGACATCCCTGCTAGTCAATGGTAATCATGTAGCTCTGATATCGCCGAGAAGAATGGGCAAGACAGGACTGATTCGTCACTGCTTCGCCCAAAAAGAGCTGGAAGAGAATTATTACTTGTTCATCGTAGACATCTATGCCACGAAGTCATTAGCTGAGCTTACTTATACCTTAGGACGCACGATACTCTCTGTCTTGAAGTCGAAAGGAAGAAAAGCATGGGAACGGTTCATACAGATAGTTGGCTCGCTTCGTACGGGTATTACACTGGATGCTTTGGGGCAACCGAGTTGGAATCTTGAAATAGGAGATATTGAGTCGCCTAAAGTCTCGCTTGAAGAAATATTCCATTATCTAAGCTCTGCCGACAAGCCTTGCATCGTGGCCATTGATGAATTTCAGGCCATCATGGATTATCCCGAACAAAATGTGGAAGCGCTACTTAGAACCCATATCCAAGATTGTAATAACGCATGGTTTGTCTTCTCGGGTTCAAAGCGCCACATGATGGGTGAGATGTTCTCGTCACCAGCCAGGCCATTCTACCAAAGCGCATCCACCATGTCGTTGAAAGCAATTCCTTTCGAAGCATACGAGCGTTTTATAAGCCATCATTTTCTGCAAGCTGGAAAGCAAATTGAACCAGAATCTATACGATACACTTACGATATGTTTGAAGGTACAACATGGTACATACAAAAGATATGTAACGAACTATATGCAATGACGGAGCGAGGTAGTTCGTGCGGAATCAATGAGGTTGACATAGCCATCAGCTACGCAGTAGACGAAAAGAATGACACCTTTCAAGACCTGCTGACACGACTTACAGCCAAGCAAAAAACCCTGCTGATAGCATTAGCGCATTCAGAAAAGGGTGTACAGCCCACGAGCGGGCAATTTATCAGAAAATATCATCTTACCTCTGCCAGCGCCGTTCAAAGAAGTCTGTCTGCCTTACAGGAAAAAGATGTCGTAACAAGCAATAACGGGCAATACTTCATCTACGATTATTTCCTATACTACTGGTTGAGACAACAATAAGACACCAGCTATACAAACAAATTATCCTTGCTTATCTCGCCGGCACACGACCAGCTGGCTGCCAACCTGCGTGAGGAAATCCTCACTTGTCATCCCCGCAATCGAAGGACTAAATAATCCTTTGACAAATAATCAGCAAAAGAGCGAGAGCCGATTCGTCAATCTCATCCGTCGCCTTTGGCGTTACGAGGTCTCGAAAATAAACATCTGTCTTCGACAGAAAACCAACATTAGCCATTTGTCATTTGCCATCCCGGAGGGAAATGTTTTCTTTGTTTTTCTTTGATGCAGGTCTCTGGCACGAAGTGCGGCGTGTGATGACGGGTTCGACGCGTGAACTTGCTCACGAAGGCGGAGCCGGCATTGCATGCCATAGTCTGAAAGACGGTAGACCGAAATCAAAGTGTTTTTCATGGTTTTTTTAAGATCTTTTGTGTCGAGATTCGGCTTTAGGCTTCCCGGAAATCGTACCTTTATTCGTGGCGCCCTGAACGCAGATACGTGATGCATTGAACCTAATCTCGTTTCTCGGTGTCAAAGGAAGGCCCTCCCCCTCGGGGCAACGCAAGTTCTTGAATGAATCAAGCGTCACAAGTGTCGAGCGAGGCGTTCTTGCTCCGTTGCTCTACGCAAGCGTCTTTAAGGCCGAGCAAGCGTTGGGGAGCTTGCGACGGGGGAAAGGGAGAGGGGGCCCTTCTCTCAACCTTATTACAAAAGTACAAAAAAAACCTGACATGACCAAATATTTAGGGCTTGCGGGGGCTCGCGAGCGAAAGATTTTTTGAAAAAGCCTTATAATTCATTGATAACCAATTTTCTAAGTGTTTATTCAATGTCATTCTATCCTTCACCACGATTACAGATTACAGATTACAGTTTT